>JAVROG010000492.1:0-10731 GCA_032162865.1 Mycobacterium sp.
CCCCTAGTAGTGCGCCTGTCAGTGCCCCTAGTAGTGCCCCTGTCAGTCCCCCTAGTAGTGCCCCTGTCAGCCCCCCTAGTAGTGCCGCTGTTATTCCCCCAGCAGTGCCTCGCAGCACTATCTCATAACGCCATTTCTGCCCAGTTCAGAGAGGGTTTCTGTGGCTACCATGAGCCCACTGCTAAGTAGTGCAGCGACGATACCCGTACCTACGGCTCCAATCCACAGAGACCATCAGCAGCTGGTTTTGCACGGTCGTTTGTCAGGCTGTTCTCATGCCGGTCTGATGCCTGATCGTCGGCGCCGACCGGAATCAACACCGACGACGTTCAACGCACCGAGGAGTTCGCGATGTCCACCACCCTCACCCCGCACGGCCGCACCAAGACTGGGTTCGGAGGCTTCTGGATGCCGAGTTATTGCCCGGTGGGTCTGACCCAGACCTATGACCGGCTCGCTGTCCTGGTCGATGCCGCCTCAGTCGATTGGGACGGTAGAAGCCCGAGATGCACACCCCACTATCGCTGCGACGCTTGCGGACACACTTGGTCGGAATCCGATTGGCCCAGTTGGGCGCTAAACGGCATGGTGAGCAAGGACGGAAAAGCCGCGAGACCATGAGCGCCGCCGAGCCCATCAACGCGCTGACCGCCGTCCGCGCCGTTCGATCTGCTCAGGCGCGGCGGCCTGCCGAGTCTCCGGCGGAGCTGGCCCAACGGTTGATCCCTGGCTACGTGGTGACCCCAGCGATCAAGCTGCTGTCTGACGAGCTGGTGCGCGCCGTGGAGACGCCCGACTCCCGACTGATCGTGACGATGCCGCCAAGGACCGGCAAATCAGTTCTCACCTCGCAGGTGTTCCCGGCGTGGGTGCTCAGCCGTGATCCCGACGCCGAACTGATTCTCAAGAGCTACGGTGACGCCCTCGCCGAGGAACACAGCGCGGCGGCCCGGCGGCTGATCGCCGATAACCGCGCCATCCTCGGGATCGAGCTGGCAGCGGACAAGCAGGCGGTGGGTCGCTGGCGGGTAGCTGGTCACCGGGGCGGCATGTTGGCGGGCGGAATCCTGAGCAGCACAACAGGATTCGGCGCTTCGGTGCTGGTGGTAGATGACCCTGTGAAGGGTGCTCAGGAGGCGGACAGTGACGCCTACCGGCGGCGGCTGACCGCCGAGTTCAAGGCGTCCTTGATGACCCGGCTGATGCCGGGGGCGAGCGCCATCTTGGTACTCACGAGATGGCATCTAGAAGACATAGCCGGGGCGCTGCTGGCCGAGCCCGGCAGCCGGTGGCGCTGCGTGAACATCCCGGCAATATCGACCGCCGGAGTCCCCGATGCCCTCATGCGGGATCGCAGCGGCGTGGCCATGACCAGCGCCGTGGGCCGCACCGCCGCTCAGTTCCGCGAGATCAAGGCTGAGGTCGGCTCGCGGGCCTGGGCAGCGATGTACCTCGGCACCCCCAGCACGCCTGAGGGCGGCCTGATCAAGGCGGCGTGGATCGAGCAGTGGAGGCTCCCGGCAGCACCGTCAGGGGCGATCAAGATAGTCGTGGGAGTGGACCCCGCCGATTCTGGTGAAGGTGACGAGACAGGAATTATTGCCGCCTCGTTGGGCGCTGACGGCGTCATCGCCCTGATTGCCGACGTGTCAGGTCATTTCACTTCTGACCAGTGGAGTCGCCGTGCCGTTGAACTCGCTCGTGATGTCGGCGCGTCCGAGATCGCGATTGAGGCGTTCAGCGCCAGGGCCACCTACACCCGATTGGTTACCGATGCGCTGCCCAAGTACAGGCTGAACCGGTCCATCCGCATAACCGGCTGGCCACCGAAAGGCACCGACCGAGGCAAGGGCGACGCCGTAGCCCGCTCGACGGGCCTGCTGGCGGCGCTAGAAACCGGACGCGCCCGGGTCGCTGGGTACCTCCCCGACTTCGAGGCCCAGGCCGTCACCTGGGAGGCCGGGCAGCATCAGCCAGACCGGGTGGCGGCGGCGGTGGTCGCCTACGACGTTTTGGCGCACTCCATCGGTCAGCAATGGGGCTTTGTCAGCCCTATCGACGCTGCCCGCCGCGCCCGCGAGGGCCGGATGCCAGCGCCGCCCGCGTGGATGACCCGGAGGATTGGCGGGTAGTCGCCTTCCCGCGTGATCCGTGGGCGGGTGTGCGGCTCGGGCGGGGCCGCGTTGATCACCGGGACCAGCATGGCCGGTTCGCTCCCGCGCCGGGGACCCCCCGGCAGCGACGAGCAGCGGGCCGCGACTGTTTATTCAGTGGCTACGGGTCGGGGACTTTTTGGGTGAATATCATTCGTGTGAGACTAGTTCACGAATGTGTCAACCCACGTGGCAATCGCATCGCTTCCAAGTCCCGCAAATCTATTATCGATGCGTTCGCTGGTCTCATCGATCCCGAATGTTGTGCATACCCGGTCGATTATTCCTCTGCTGCGGTTAACAGGAGTAATTCGGGCGGACGGGTGGAGCTGTGTACATAGCATTGAACTTACGAGCATGTCTGTGATAGGCAAGCTGAAGCCCATCATCACGAGCTCATCGGCCTCCTTCAATGCCTCGCCCGCCAAGGTCCAAAGTGACTTCAATAGGCTGTTCGCGTAATAGGGACTTTTTACCGCTGTCGGCGGGACAATCATCGGCTGGAGGTCTATGGTCGCCAAATCGATATCTGCATGGTCCAAGGATCGAATCCCGTTGACGCCCCACTCTGAGCCGTCGAGATCAGCATCATAAACCGGGCCACCTGCAGGACTCTCCGGTCTTGAGTACCACCAGTTAACGGAACCGTGCAATTTGAGCAGTCGCAGCGAGGGGCGCGGTCGTGAACCTGATGCTGTCCCGCCGTCAACCGTGAGGTTACCAATGCGGGAACCGATGGGAGCGAGAGGAACGGGATACAACTTATTGGACACGTTCTCGTGGTCATTGGCAAAAATGAACCACGCCAATTCTACGAGCTGATCGTAATTAAAGGTGATTACCGTGGCTGCTTGATCCTCCCAGTATCGGACGACTCGCCGTAGCCAATCCGGACACGGAACGCGCATCACAGTGGTCCTTTGACACCGAATCAGTTCCTGGTGGACAGCTAGCGAGACATCGAGGAAATCTGCCCTATTCCGTGCCTGATCAGCTTCCGATAACCAGGGCGGAAATTCGACAAGGTAGCTTAGCCATTGTTCAAAATCGTTGGCAAGAGGAGTGTCGGCCCCCGAAATTGTTCGATTGTACCTGGCTTCAATGTTGTGTTTGACAGCTTCCGACAACTCTGGCAGTAGAGGCATTTTCTCATTCGGCTGCGTCATGCCCTCGCTTATCGCTCGGCTAAAGCCCGCGCCTAACAGATATACCCTTTTCAATGACACGAAGCTTTCAATGACACGGAAGCCTTCCTCTGGACCTCGTTCAATAGCAACTCTGGCGTTTCCACTCTATAACCACCTCGGACGGGTCGATAACCTCCTGGCGGGTCACCGGGTCGCGCTTCAATCGGCCCTTGGGCTGACGCCAGAGCTTGACGGTGCACAGCGCGTCGGTTACCGCCCGCTGAGCCATCAGTGACGCCTCGCGGAACGCACGCCTGGGCACGAACAGGCCGGGCAGCCCGCGCTGGTCGCGGTGACGGTGGCTAGATTCGGCAGCGTGACGCGGCGCAGGCAGGTCTACAAGATCACCTACCCCAACGGGATGATCTACGTCGGCAGCGACGACACGGGCAGCACGTACACCTACTTCGGCAGCCCAAGCGCGAAGCAGCGGATTGCCGCCGACCTCGCGCCGTGGCGCGACGATCTGATGGTGCACAAGAACATCCTGTGGGAGTCGGACACCGCGTCGAAGACCGAAATGCTAAAGAAGGAGCGCGAACTGATCGTGGAGTTGGGGGCCAACGATCCAGCGGTGGGTTACAACCTGACGCCGAGGTTCCGGCCACCGCAATAGCCGGGCCGACGCTAAAGCCCGGTTAGCCCGGCGACAAGGGGAGAATAGAATCACACCCGGATTGCTGCTGTCGTGCGGGGGAGGCGGTTCGAGAGTGGATTTCGGCGAGCAACTCGAAAGGCTCGATGGGGAAGCGGACGCTGAATCTGCCGCATTAATGCGTGCTGATGCGCAAGCGGCGCAAGTGTCGGCGTTGATTGCTAACGCCCTCAGAGACGCCGCCAGCTATGTCATCCGAAGGAAGGTGTCTACCCCCACGCCGAATAAGTGGATCCTCCCGTCGGCGCATTTGGTCTTGCACGCCGATGGTCACCTCGCTGCGCTGCGGCCCGATTGGAGCGAGTACAACATTTCCCACGCACCGCGGGATTTAGTGCGAATCTTATCGGCTGGTGTTCATTTCGCACGTTATAGCGGTCGGGTTCCCGGCAATATCGACACGAAATTAGCTGTGAGCGATGACGGGCAAGCTTACGTTCTAACCCACACCGTCGATGACACCAGTGCCTGCTGGGTCGCGAGCAGGTTGGACGAGACTTTGATCGACGCGATTCAGCGGCTCCTTCGTGAACGTAGACATATTTAGTCTTAATTCGAGTGCACATCTGTAGCCCGCGAGCGGCCCTAGCAGCGCATCGTCCGCCGAGGCCAGCGCGTCGTCATAGACATGGCCGTCCGTAGACGCGCAGCGTGATCGCGGGGTCGTGGCCCAGCCACTTGGCCGTCGCGACGATATAGCCCGGTTATAGCCCGAGGAGGGCAAAAATGCCGTCTGACCAGGCTCCCCCGGAAGGACTCGAACCTTCAACCCTTCGGTTAACAGCCGAATGCTCTGCCAGTTGAGCTACAGGGGACTACCAGTCCGGCGAACGCTGGTGCTGATCGCGGGACGACTCTAGCGTACTGGAATGGCCCCTCCCAACTAGAGGCCGGACTAGACCCCCGGCGCACCTTTCGGTCGCCGGTTTTAGGAGGGGGTCCGTCGACCAGAGGGATCGGGCGCGGCCAACGGCGCGCGAATGAGGCAGGATAGAACCAACCGCACTTCACTCGGAGGGACCGCTTTGATCGGGTATGTCGCCGTGTTGGGATTGGGTTACGTGCTGGGCACGAAGGCCGGACGCCGCCGCTACGAACAGATCGCCGGCACCTACCGTGCGGTCACCGGGAGCCCCGTCGCCAGATCGATGATCGAAGGGGGGCGTCGCAAGATCGCGAATCGGATCTCACCCGATACGGGATTTGTGACCCTGACCGAGATCGACAGCCAGACCACCATCATCGAACGCGGGGCCGAGCACTCCGACCACCCCGACGCCCAGGTCGAGCCGCGGGTCAACGCGGCACGCTGAGGCCCGTAGCGTCAGGCGGTGAGATCGTTGCCGCTGGCCTGCTCCAGCAAGCTGCGCCGGTATGCCTCCATCGCGACCAGGTCGCCGAACAGCGCGTGGTACTCGTCGCCCTGCTCGATCGGTGACATGCGCTGCAGTTTGGACTTCACCTCCGCGATCTGCCGGCCCATCCACACCTCCTGCAGACGCGCCAGCACCCCCGCGATATAGCGCGGCAACTGCTCGTCCTCGGCCTTGATCGTCTCGACCCCCAGCTCGCTGATCAGACCCGCGGTGAGGGCCGAGTTGGTCTGCTGGCGCACCATGTCCATCCACTGCGCCCCGCTGACACCCACCGAGGTACCACCGGCCGCCTCGATGGCCGCCCGCACGGCGGCGTAACCCGGATGCGTGAAGCTTTCAACGGTCAGGGTGTCGAACACCGGGCCGGATAGGGCCGGAAATTGGATCGCCGATTTCAGCGCCTCACGCTGCGGCCAGAGCGTCGGGTCACGCGGGTCAGGCCGGGCCGCAGCGGATGCGGCGGCGACCGCGTCAGCGGCCACCTGAGCGGGCTCCCGCGCGGCCCGCCGGGGCGTCTTCTGACCGAGGCCGCCCGGGTTCTTGGCGTTCTTCGCCTCACCGCGCACCCGGTCGATGATCTGAGCGACATCGTCCCAGCCGACCCAGCCGGCCAGTTGCCGGGCGTATTCGTCGCGCAACGTCGGATCTTTGATCTGGCTCACCATCGGTACGCAGCGGCGCAGCGCGGATACCCGACCTTCGGCGCTTTCCAGGTCAATTTCGCCGAGCGCGGTGCGAATCGCGAACTCGAACAACGGGGTTCGCCGGGCCACCAGGTCGCGGACAGCTCCGTCCCCGGACTTCAGTCGCAGGTCACAGGGGTCCATGCCGTCCGGTGCGACCGCGACGAAGGACTGCCCGGCCAGGTTCTGCTCGCCGTCGAATGCCTTGAGCGCGGCGGCTTTGCCGGCCTCGTCGCCGTCGAAAACATAGATCAACTCGCCACGAAAGAAACTGTCGTCCATCATCAGTCGGCGCAGCATGGCCAGGTGCTCGTCGCCGAATGCGGTACCGCAGGACGCGACCGCGGTGGTCACACCGGCCAGATGCATGGCCATCACGTCGGTGTAGCCCTCGACGACCACGGCCTGGTGGCCCTTGGCGATGTCGCGTTTGGCCAGATCGATGCCGAACATCACCGCCGACTTCTTGTAGAGAATCGTCTCGGGCGTATTGACGTACTTAGCCTCCATCGGGTCGTCGTCGAACAGTCGACGGGCACCGAACCCGATCACCTCGCCGGCCGAGGTGCGGATGGGCCAGAGCAGTCGCCGGTGAAACCGGTCCATCGGACCGCGACGACCCTCCCGCGACAGGCCCGCGGCTTCCAGCTCTTTGAACTCAAAACCCTTGCGCTGCAAATGCTTTGTCAGTGTTTCCCAACCCGATGGCGCGAATCCGCAGCCGAACCGGCGGGCTGCCTCGGCATCGAAGCTGCGCTCAGTCAGGTATTGCCGGGCCGGTGCGGCCTCGTCGGACTCGAGCGCCTCGGCGTAGAACGCCGCCGCCGCCGCGTTGGCGGCGACGAGCCTGCTCCGGCTGCCGCGGTCGCGCTGCACGCTGGTGGCCGGACCGGTGTAGCTGATCGTGTGACCGATCCGATCGGCCAACATCTCGACGGCCTCGACGAAGGTGACGTGTTCGATTTTCTGGATGAAGGCGTACACATCACCGCCTTCGCCGCAGCCAAAGCAGTGGAAGTGGCCGTGATTGGGCCGCACGTGAAACGACGGCGACTTCTCGTTATGGAACGGGCACAGGCCCTTCATCGAGTCGGCCCCGGCCCGCCGCAACTGGACGTAGTCGCCGACTACTTCCTCGATCCGGGCACCGTCGCGGATTGCGGCGATGTCGCGATCGGAAATCCTGGACCGACCGCCGGAACGGCCCACATCCCTGGGACCCGCCGGACTCGACACGGGCTCAGTCTAAGCCGTTTCCGCGACGGTCAAAGTCGATGCGCCAGCCCACCCAGCGGACCCCCGCTGTTGCCGAGATGGCCGGCATCGACGCGCTCCAGCCGCCCCTCGGTATAGGAGGCGATCTGATCGACGATGACCCGCAGTCGAGCACCGTCGTCGGCTGCGGTGTTGAACTCCGCGGCAAACATGGGATCGAGCGTTCGGGGTGCCCCGGCGTGCAGCCATTGCGCCACCCGGTGGATGCGTTCGCGCTGACGAGCTTGCGTTTCGAGGTGCCGCGGGTCGGACATAATGAACTGCAACGCCAGGATTTTCAGCAGTGCGACCTCGGCGCGTACCAAGTCCGGCACCTTCAAGTCGGCCTGGTAACGAACCAAGTGCCCCGAATCGGATACGGCGCGGGTACTGGCGATCGCGGCTGTGGCGAATCGACCCACCAGCTCGCTGGTCAACCGCTTGAGCGCGACCGAGGCCGCCAGGGTGGCGTCGTACTTGCCGACTGCGGCAACCACCGGCAGCCCCGAAAGCCGCCGGGCGGCCTCCATCAAGTCGTCGGCACTCAGCCGCGGGAATTCGCCCGCCCCCAGCCTGGCCAGTCCCGCCGCCTCGTCCTCGTCGGCGAGTACGCGCAGGTCGATGCGCTCGGAGACGACCCCGTCTTCGACGTCGTGCACGGAATAGGCGACGTCGTCGGCCCAGTCCATCACCTGGGCTTCCAGACACGCCCGACCCGCCGGGGCCTGTGAGCGAACCCAGCTGGAGGCGGCGCGGTCGTCGTCGTAGAAACCAAACTTTTGACCTCTTCGGGGGCCGTCTCCTCGCTCCCACGGATACTTGGTGACCGCGTCCAATGCAGCCCGAGTCAGATTCAGTCCGGCGCTGCGGCCTTGTGCGTCAAGGATTTTGGGCTCAAGGCTGGTCAGGATGCGGAAGTTCTGCGCGTTGCCCTCGAAGCCGCCGTGGGCAGCCGCCACCTCGTCGAGCGCCCGCTCACCGTTGTGCCCGTACGGCGGATGGCCGATGTCGTGGGCCAGGCCGGCCAGTTCGACGAGGTCGAGGTCGCAGCCCAACCCGATCGCCATGCCCCGCCCGATCTGGGCCACCTCCAACGAGTGGGTCAGCCGGGTGCGTGGGGTGTCACCTTCCCTGGGTCCGACGACCTGGGTCTTGTCGGCCAGCCGGCGCAGCGCGGCACTGTGCAGCACCCGCGCCCGGTCCCGGGCGAAGTCGGTACGGTGCTGGCCTTCCGTACCCGGCAGACCCGCGGTCTTCGGCGCTTCGTGTACCCACCGCTGACGGTCGAAGTCGTCGTAGGGGTCGTGCTGATTGATGCTCACCGACCCACAGTCTGCCAGGGACATCCGGAGACGAGTCGAACAGACGCATGGCGATTGAAGCGCCAAGTTATGGATAGCAACAGCTCACTGGGTCCCGACACGGCCGCCGGCGGTCACGATGCCACGTTCAACATCGACGGCACCGGTGTGCACGGTTGGAACCATTGAGACGCGCGACTGGTAGCCATGAAACCGGACATGCAGCGCACGTCGGGCGCGACCGGCGGCTGATCCTCGTTACAGCCGGCTGGGGCGCGTTCACCGAACAGGAGCTCGCCGAAGTTTAATTAGCGCTATGCGCATCGCTCGCCTGCTCGGCGTGTTCCTGACGTTCGTCTCTGTGAGCATTGCGGGGGGGCTCCTGATGGCGCCGCCCGCCGGCGCGCAGCCACCGTTCCGATTGCCGGGTTACGTCACCGACAACTCGGGTGTGCTGACGGATACCGATCGCGCCGCAGTCACCTCGGCCGTCAACAAGCTCTATGCCGACCGGCACATCCGGCTCTGGGTGGTATACGTACATGACTTCTCCGGACAAGGCGCGGTGAACTGGGCGCAGCGCACCATGCGGACCAGTGAGCTTAGTAACTATGACGCACTACTGGCGGTGGCCACCACCGACCGCGCGTACGCCTTTTTGGTGCCGTCCGGAGTGCAGGGCGTCAACGAAAATCAGGTCGACAACCTGCGGCACAATCAGATCGAACCAGCACTGCGCGACAACGATTGGCGCGGTGCGGCCATCGCCGCGGCCAATGGGCTCGACGTGTCGCCCAGTTCGACAGGGCGCTATCTGCTGCTAACCGCGCTCGGTGTGATCGTCCTGGCCGTCGTGATACTGCTGGTGGTGATGCGCCGCCGCGCCCGGCGACGGCGCGCCGATGCGTTGGCCGCGGCCCGGCGAGTGGATCCAACCAACGCCACGGCGCTGGCCGCTGTGCCGTTGGAGATCCTCGACGAACTGTCCCGGTCGAAGGTGGTTGAGGTGGACAACGCGGTACGCACCAGCTCCAACGAACTTGCGCTGGCGATCGAGGAGTTCGGCGAGGAGCGGACAGCTGCGTTCACCCAGGCCGTGGACAACGCCAAAGCCGCTCTGTCCCAGGCGTTCACGGTACGACAACAACTCGACGACAGTACCCCCGAGACGGCCGCGCAGCGGCGAGACCTACTCACCCGGGTCATCGTCTCGGCGGCCAGCGCCGACCAAGAACTGGAATCACAGACCGAGGCATTCGAGCAACTGCGCGATCTGGTCATCAACGCTCCGTCCCGACTCGATGGGCTGACTCAGCAATACGTCGAACTCACCGCCCGGGTGGACCCGGCCGAACAGCACCTGGTCGAGTTGCACAACGAATTCGGCGCGACGGCACTGACCTCAATCTCGGGCAATGTCGCCACCGCCAAAGAGCGGCTGGCGTTCGCCGACCGCAACATCAGCGTGGCACGGGAGCTGGCCGGAAAGGCCGTGAGCGGACAGCAGAGTCGCGTCGTGGATGCGGTGCGCGCCGCCGAATCCGCTCTGGGGCAGGCGCGCTCACTGCTCGATGCGGTGGACACCGCGGCCAGCGACATCCGGCACGCCGTCGAAAACCTGCCGTCGTTGCTCGCCGAGATTCAGACGGCCATCAAGCGCGCCAACGAGCAGCAACAGCAGACGTCGGGCGGCTCGTCGGCGCATACCGGGGAACTGATCGCCGCACGTGATGCGGCGGCCAGGGCGCTGGACAGCTCGGGCGCCGCTCGCGGCACTGCCGACCCTCTGGGCGCGTTCGCGCGGCTGACCAAGGCCGACGCGGAACTCAACCGGGTACTTGCCGCCGTGGCCCAGGAGCGGGCGAACGCCGAACAGCTCAACCGCTCGTTCGAGCAGGCGCTGTTTACCGCAGAGTCGCGGGTGCGGGGGGTGTCGGAGTACATCGACACCCGGCGCGGCAGCATTGGACCCGAAGCCCGGACCCGCCTCGCGGAGGCGAAACGCCAACTCGAGGCTGCGCACGCCCGAAAATCGAACAGCTTGACCGAGGCCATCGCGTACGCCAACGGGGCATCGACGCTAGCCGCTCAGGCGCAGTCGCTCGCCAATGCCGACGTGCAG
>JAVROG010000493.1:0-7807 GCA_032162865.1 Mycobacterium sp.
CGGTGCCGGCCTGGAGTGTTTTCAACACGGCCTCGGTCACACCGAACCGGTCGGAGATCGCGGCCATGCTGGACAGGTCGTCGCTGAATACCGGCCCGTCGAACGCCGGGCCGCCGTAGCCGGTGCCGGTGCGCAGCAATTGCAGCGCGGCCGGACTCAGGCTGGCCGGGTCACTATTGGTCAACCCGGGCACCTGCAGGTGCCCGATCATGACCGCGACCGGCGTGTTGGTCAGCAACGTCTTGTAGGGCAGCAGGTCGTTGGCGATCAGATCGGCCAGTGGCGGGGTGGTGACGCCGCCGGTGTGGGAGTCGCCGGAGCCGTGCCCGTGCCCGGGGAAGTGCTTGAGCACCGGCAGCAGTTTCGCGTCGCGCAGTCCCTGCGCGTAGGCGCCGGCGTACTCGGTGACCTTCGCGGGGTCGGCGCCGAACGAGCGGTCGCCGATCACGGTGTCGTCGGGGGCGTCGGTGACATCGACCACCGGGGCGAAGTCGATGGTGATGCCCAATTCCTTCATCTTGCGGCCGCGCTCGGCGACCAGGTCATGCACCTGCGCGGGGGTCATCGTCTGCGCCATCTCCTTGGCCGTCGGCCCCCTCCCTCCGAGCAGCGTCCGCAACCGGGACACCCGGCCGCCTTCTTCGTCGACTCCCACCGCCAGCGGCAGTGGTGTGGCGGCGGTCGCGATCTCGGCCAGCGGACCGGGGAGCATGGACAGGTCGGTGTCGCTGTCGATGATGATGCCGCCGACGTGAAACTCGGTGACGACGGCTTTGGCATCGTTGGCGTCTTTTACGCCGACCATCAGCAACTGGGCCAGTCGATCGCGGAGATTCGGTATCTGCGCCGGAACGGCGGCCGGTTCCGCACACACCCGCGGGCCCGGAGCCGCGGCCGGGGTCGCGCTGGTGGCCGACGAACTAGGGGTGTTCTTGGGCGAGGACGCCCCGGGTTTGGTACCGCCGTGGCTGCATCCCGCTACCAGCACTGTCGCGGCGAGTCCGATTGCAAGAGTTACGGCCTGCGTGCGCGGAGGAGCCATCCGGCCATGCTGTCATGGCGGGTACCCGGCCCCTGAGGTCAGGGCCTACCCCGGACGCGCCGATACACGTCGTTTATCCGACTTTGAAAAGCGAATCCTGCTAGCTTTTGCGCAGGCCCAATTGACTGGCAGGGAGGACCCAGCAATGACCGGGTTCAAGCTCGCTGCACTGACAAGTATCGCGGCAGGATTATCGATCGGCGCCTTGGCGACTGTCGGCGTGACCTTTGCTGCTGCCGACGAATACGTGCCGGTTCAGGTTGCGCCCGCGCCGACTCCGTCCGGGCCGTACCTAGTGGAGTACGGCGGGCGAGTACCCAATTTGCCGTGCAACAGTGTGCAGTCGTGCCGGAACCTGATCCCATTTGCGGACTGAGGGCTGGCGGTCGAGCACCGATCAGCCCCTCCGGACGGGCAGCGTCGTTCTGCTAGGTTGGCGCGTATGAACCGGATCATCGCACCCGCCGGAGCGAGTGTGGTTGTTGGCCTATTGCTCGGCGCGGCCGCGATCTTCGGGATCACCCTGATGGTTCAGCAGGACACCAAGCCAGCACTGCCCGGTGGCGATCCCGGGTCGTCGGTGCTCAACCGGGTCGAGTACGGCAACCGTAGCTAGCCAGAAGGCGCCGGTCCGCAACGCCGGACCCGCGGAAACGGCATTGGAATCACTGGTGACGCCGCTTTCGCGCCGCTGGTTGTTTCTGGTCGGGGCGGTTTCCCTGGTCTTGACGTTCGCCCAGTCCCCCGGTCAGGTCTCCCCCGACACCAAACTCGACCTCACCGCCAATCCGCTGCGTTTCCTGGGCCGCGCGACCAATCTGTGGAACAGCGAGCTGCCATTCGGCCAGTCGCAGAACCAGGCCTACGGTTACCTGTTTCCGCACGGCACCTTCTTCCTGATCGGCCACCTACTCGGGGTGCCTGGGTGGATCACCCAGCGGCTGTGGTGGGCGGTCCTGCTGACGGTCGGCTTCTGGGGATTGCTGCGGGTCGCCGAAGCGCTGGGCATCGGCAGCCCGACGTCGCGGGGGCTCGGGGCGGTCGCGTTCGCCCTGTCGCCGCGGGTGCTGACCACCCTCGGCTCGATCTCGTCGGAAACGCTGCCGATGATGCTGGCGCCGTGGGTGCTGCTGCCGACGATCCTGGCCCTGAAAGGAGCTTCGGACAGATCGGTGCGGGTGCTGGCCGGCCAAGCCGGGTTGGCGGTGGCGCTGATGGGCGCGGTCAACGCGATTGCGACGCTGGCCGGTTGTCTGCCCGCGGTGATCTGGTTGGCCTGTCATCGCCCCGATCGACGCTGGTTGCGCTACATCGGATGGTTGCTGCTGGCCGTTGCCCTGGCCGTGCTGTGGTGGGTGGTGGCGCTGAGTCAGTTGCGCGACGTCAGCCCGCCGTTTCTGGACTTCATCGAATCCTCCGGGGTGACGACACAGTGGTCCTCGCTGGTGGAGTTGCTGCGCGGCACCGACAGCTGGACGCCGTTCGTGGCGCCTACCGCGACGGCGGGAGCGCCGCTGGTCACCGGATCGGCGGCAATTCTGGGCACCTGTCTGGTCGCGGGTACCGGCCTGGCCGGACTTGCCGGTGCTGCCATGCCGGCGCGGGGGCGGCTGGTGACGATGCTGCTGATCGGTGTGGTGCTGCTGGCCCTCGGATACAGCGGTGAACTCGGCTCGCCGGTGGCCCAGCAGGTGCAGGCATTCCTGGACGCGCGCGGCACTCCGCTGCGCAACTTACACAAACTGGGGCCGGTGGTCCGGATCCCGCTGGTGCTCGGCTTCGCAGCGGTGCTGGGCCGCATTCCGTTACCGGGTAGCGCACCAAAGTCGGTGTGGTTGAACGCATTGGCCCATCCTGAGCGGGACAGACGGGTCGCCGTGGGGATTGTCGCGCTCACCGCGCTGATGGTGAGTACCTCGCTGGCCTGGACCGCGCGGCTCACCCCGCCCGGCACGTTCAGCGCGATACCGGACTATTGGCATGAGACCGCCGACTGGCTGAGCAAACACAATGTCGGCACGCCGACGCCCGGACGTGTACTGGTGGTGCCGGGCGCGCCGTTCGCCACCCAGCTGTGGGGCACCAGTCACGACGAACCGTTGCAGGTGCTGGGCAGCAGTCCGTGGGGCGTGCGCGACTCTATCCCGCTGACGCCGCCGCAAACCATCCGCGCACTGGACTCGGTGCAACGCCTCTTCGCCGCCGGGCGTCCCTCGGATGGTCTGGCCGATACTCTTGTCCGACAAGGCATCTCGTATGTGGTGGTGCGCAACGACCTGGATCCGGAGTCATCGCGATCGGCGCGGCCGATCCTGGTCCACCGGGCCATCGCGGGATCGCCGGGCCTGGCCAAGGTGGCCGAGTTCGGCGCTGCGGTGGGTCCGGGACTGCTGGCGGGCTTCGTCAATGACAGCGGCTTGCGGCCGCGATATCCCGCGGTGGAGATCTTCCGGGTTGGCTCGTCTCCCGATCCGGGCGCGCCCTACTTTGCCGACATCGACCGGCTGCCCCGCATCGACGGCGGACCCGAGGTGCTGCTGCGTCTTGACGAACGACGCCGGCTGTTGAGTCAGCCGGCGCTGGGGCCGGTGCTGATGACTCAGGATGCTCGGGCCGCCGGGTTGGCGACGCCGTTAGTGACCGTCACCGACACCCCGCTGGCCCGCGAAACCGATTACGGACGCGTCGATCTGCATTCGTCGGCGATCCGGGCACCCGGTGACACCCGACACACCTACAACCGGGTGCCCGACTATCCCGTCCCGGGCGCCGACACGGTGTACGGGGGCTGGACCGGCGGTCGCGTCACGGTGTCGAGCGCGTCGTCGGACTCCACCGCCCTGCCCGACGTCGCCCCGGCGACCTCGCCTGCGGCCGCGATCGACGGCGACCCGGCGACGGCGTGGGTGTCCAATGCACTGCAAGCTGCCGTGGGTCAGTGGCTGCAGGTGGATTTCGACCACCCGGTGACCAATGCCGTTCTCACCCTGACACCCAGCGCGACCGCTGTCGGCGCCCAGATCCGCCGGGTCATGATCGAAACCGCGAAGGGCAGCACCACCCTGCGGTTCGAGGAGGATGGCAAGCCGCTCAACGTAGCCCTGCCCTACGGCGAAACGTCGTGGGTGCGGATCACGGCGGCCGCCACCGACGACGCTTCGCCCGGTGTGCAGTTCGGCATCACCGACCTGGAGATCACCCAGTACGACGCTTCCGGCTTCGCTCACCCGGTTGCGCTGCGTCACACCGTATCGGTGCCCGGCCCGCCGCCGGACGCGGTGATCACGCGCTGGGATCTGGGAGCCGAACTGCTGGGCCGGCCGGGGTGCGCACCGGGGCCGAACAATGTGCGCTGTGCCGCCTCGATGGCACTGGCACCCGAAGAGCCGGTCAATTTCAGCCGCACGCTGACCGTGCCGAGCCCGATGTCGGCGACGCCCACGGTGTGGGTGCGTCCGCGGCAGGGTCCCCAGCTGGCCGACGTGATCGCCGAGCCGGGTACCACCCGCGCCCTGGGTGATTCCGACCTCATCGAGGTGCTCGGCTCGGCCTATGCGGCCACCGACGGCGATCCGGCCACGGCGTGGACGGCGCCGCAGCATGGGGCGCAGTACAAATCCCCGCCAACCCTGACCCTCACCCTCCCGCGGCCCACCGAGGTGACGGGGCTGCGCTTGCTGCCCAGCCGATCGACGCTGCCCGCCCATCCGACGATGGTCGCAGTCGACCTGGGCGACGGCCCGCAGGTGCAGGCCGTGAATCCGAACTCCGAGGCGCAGACGCTGTCACTGCATCCTCGGGTGACCGACACCGTCACGGTGAGTTTGCTCAACTGGCAGGACATCATCGACCGCAACGCGTTGGGCTTCGACCAGCTCAAGCCGCCCGGGTTGGCCGAGGTCGTGGCGCTGGGCCCCGACGGCAACCCGATCGCCCCGGCCGACGCCACCCGCAACCGGACGCGGGCGGTGGCCGTCGACTGCGAGCACGGTCCGGTCATCGCGGTGGCCGGCCGGTTCGTGCACACCTCGATTCGGACCACGGCGGGCGCGTTGCTCGATGGCGAGCCGGTTGCGGCGACGCCCTGCGAACCCGACCCCATCGCCCTGCCGGCCGGGCAGCAGGAGTTGTTGATCAGCCCCGGCGCGGCATTCACCGTGGACGGCGCCCAGCTGACCGTGGCTACGGAATTACCCAGTGCCGCAGTTACTTCCGCAGCCACTGGGACCTGGGGACCGGCCCAGCGCGAGATCCGAGCGCCGGCGTCGTCGACCTCTCGGGTACTGGTGATACCCGAGAGCATCAACCCCGGTTGGGTGGCGCGCACCAGTAGCGGGGTCCAACTGACGCCCATCATCGTCAACGGCTGGCAGCAGGGTTGGGTGGTGCCCGCCGGTGACCCCGGAAACATCACCCTCACCTTTGCCTCCAACTCGGTATACCGGGTTGGCCTGGCACTGGGACTGGCGTTGCTGCCGTTGCTGGCGGTGTTGGCATTCTGGCGACGCCGTGCAAAATCGGACAACAATTTGCCGGCACTTACCTGGAGTCCGGGGCCCTGGGCGGTGGTGGGAGTGTTCGGCGCCGGGGTGCTGATCGCCGGTGTGCCCGGTTTCCTGGTTGTCGGGGCCGTGCTGGGTCTGCGGTACGCGCTACGCGACCGGCAGCGATGGCGCGACGGGCTCACCGTTGGACTGAGCGCGGGCGGTCTGGTCCTGGCCGGCGCGTTGCTGTCGCGACACCCTTGGCGCTCCGCCGACGGGTACGCCGGACATTCCGCGAGTGTTCAACTGCTGGCTCTGATTTCGCTTGCTGTGTTGGCCGCGTCGCTGGTCACTTTCGGGGAGACTCAGCGTTCGGTCGACGACGCCTAGTTGGCTGCCGAGTTCAAGGCTGGTTGACTGGATATCAGAGGAGTTGTGGCCTTGAACTGGTTATCCGCATGGTTTTCGGCACCCGAATACTGGCTGGGCAGAATCGTGCTCGAGCGTGGTGCGGCGCTGATCTATGTGATCGCGTTCGTGGGGGCCGCGCGGCAGTTCCGGCCGCTGATCGGCGAGCACGGAATGCTGCCGGTGCCGGGATATCTGGCGGGGCGGTCATTCTGGCGTTCACCGAGCATCTTCCAGTTCGGCTATTCCGACCGGAGGTTCGCCGGTGTCTGCTGGTTCGGTGCCGCACTGTCGGCGGCCGTTGTCGGGGGCATTGCCGGGGCGGCACCGCTGTGGGCCGGGATGCTGATCTGGCTGACGTTGTGGGTGCTCTACCTATCGATCGTCAACGTCGGCCAGGCGTGGTACGGGTTCGGTTGGGAATCCCTGCTTTTGGAGACCGGGTTCCTGATGATCTTCCTGGGCAACGATCGGGTGGCCCCGCCAATTCTGGCGTTGTGGTTGATCCGCTGGCTACTGTTCCGGGTGGAGTTCGGCGCCGGGTTGATCAAGTTGCGTGGCGACCGCTGCTGGCGGGATCTGACCTGCCTGTACTACCACCATGAAACACAACCGATGCCAGGGCCGTTGAGCTGGTTTTTCCATCACCTGCCCAAGCCACTGCATCGGATTGAAGTGGCGGGCAACCATTTTGCACAGCTGGTGGTGCCGTTCGGATTGTTTGCGCCACAGCCGGTAGCCGGCGTTGCCGCCGCGATCATCATCGTCACGCAATTGTGGCTGGTGACCTCCGGTAACTTCGCTTGGCTCAACTGGGTGACGATCGTGCTGGCATTCAGCGCGATTGACCAGTCGTCCGCGGCGAAGCTGCTGCCGATACCTGCCCAACCGACGCTGCCGGGACCACCCACCTGGTTCGCCGGCGTGGTGATCGGGTTTGCGGCGGTGATGCTGTTCCTGAGTTTTTGGCCCGCGCGCAACATGCTGTCCGCCCAGCAGCGAATGAACGCATCGTTCAACTCTTTTCATCTCGCCAACACTTACGGCGCCTTCGGCAGTATCTGCCGCACCCGTCGTGAGGTAGTGATTGAAGGCACCGAAGACGCGCAGCTCTCCGACCGAACGGTGTGGCAGGAGTACGAATTCAAGGGTAAACCGACGGGGTTGCGGCGGTTGCCAAGGCAATTCGCGCCGTACCATCTGCGGCTGGATTGGTTGATGTGGTTCGCCGCGATCTCGCCGGGCTATGCGCTGGCATGGATGACGCCGTTCCTGCACCGACTGCTGCGCAACGATGCCGCGACGCTGCGGCTTTTGCGGCACAATCCTTTTCCGGATTCGCCGCCGCAGTATGTGCGTGCCCAGCTATACCAGTACCGGTTCACCACTCCGGCCGAACTGCGGCGGGACCACGCGTGGTGGCATCGGTCGCTGATCGGGAGTTATGTTCCGCCGACGCCACTGCCGAAAGACGGCAATCCGCTCGGCGGTTAGCGCATTTCACTGCGTCCGCCGTGCGGATAACCGCCTCATTTCTGATAGGAGAGTGCTCCAGGATGGTGAACGGGATACCCGCCCGGCGCAATTTGATGCCCATACAGATGCCACCGAAGCCCGCGCCGATGATGGTGACGTCGTTGCGTGCCGTGGTCGTCATCGAGGCACCGTCAACATCCGGTTCAGCATGAACCGCCCGGTTTCCTCGTCGACCATTTCCAGGGCGATGCGCCGCGCCCGCACCGCGGCACGGTCGGCCTTGACATTGAGGTCGCGGCGGGGCACGGTCTCCTCCTCCAGACGGCGCTGAATCGTTTCCAGCACAACCGCGTCGCGCAGCGCCCACTCGTGGAACATGTTGCGCAGGAACCCGCCG
>JAVROG010000494.1:0-7138 GCA_032162865.1 Mycobacterium sp.
TGCCCATGTGAACCTCCCGAGGTGTCGGGCACTGACTAACCGCTGGCAGCGCAATCGAAACTAAGAACCGTCGAGGGCAAGGACTAATTTGCCGGTGTTGTCACCGCGAAACAGCTGCAAGAGGACCTCGGGAAAGTCACCGACGTCGCCGTGGATGACCTGCTCGCGCGAGTGCAATTCGCCACTGCGCAGCCAATCCGCCAGCTGCACAACGCCTTCGCTGTACCGGTCGGCGTAGTCGAAGATCACGAAGCCGGTCATGGTGGCCCGCGCGACCAGCAGCTGCATGTAGTTGGCCGGCCCGCGCGGCACACCGTCGGCGTTGTACTGCGAGATTGCCCCGCAAATGACGACGCGGGCGCCCCGAGCCAGCCGCGACAAGGCGGCTTCCAAGGTCTCTCCCCCGACATTGTCGAAGAAGACGTCAATGCCGTCAGGGGCGTGCGCTTTCAGCTGCCTTCGCAGGTCGTCCGCTTTGTAGTCGATAGCGGCGTCGAATCCGAGCTCTTCGACCAGCCAGCGACACTTGTCCTGGCCGCCGGCGATGCCGACCGACCGACATCCCTTGATCCGCGCGATCTGACCGGCGATGCTGCCCACCGAACCGGCGGCGCCGGAAACGACGACGGTCTGGCCCGGCTGGGGCCGACCAACGTCGAGCAACCCGAAGTAGGCCGTCAAACCACTGATCCCAAGCGCGCCGAGATGCACCGGCGCGGGCGCCAGGGCGGTATCTACCCGCGTCACATCGCGGCCGTCGGAAACCGCGTAGCGCTGCACCCCGAACGTGCCATACACCTCGTCGCCGGCCGCGAAATCGGGGTGCCGCGAATCGGTGACCCGCCCGATGGCACCTGCGCGCATCACCTCACCGATCTCGACCGGCGGCACGTAGGACCGACCCGCATTCATCCACGTGCGCATCGCCGGGTCGACCGACAGGTATTCGACCCGCACGAGGAACTCACCCTCGGCTGGACTCCCCGCGGGTTCATCGGCGATCCGCCAATCGGAGCTGCTGGGCAGACCGACCGGGCGGCTGGCCAAGCGGCAAACTGTGTTGGTGGGCGTCATGATTCACTTCTCCTGACTGATGAAAGGCCGGCCCGGCCTCCCGGGTCTTCGGCGGTGGAAGGCACCACGGCGATGCAGTCGGCGCCGGCCTCTCGATAGGCGCTCAGCCTTGCCGCTATTCGAGCTGCCGAGCCCAACGCAGACACGCTGTCGAGCAACTCGACGGGGATGGCGGCCGCCAGCTCCCGGCGACTCGCGCCGCCGCGGGCTTTCATGACCAGGTCGTCAAAACCCAGCGCGCTGAACATCTCTCCGTATCCGGGCGGCGCGAGGTACACCGCCAGCTGACCCGCCAGCTGGGCGTGCGCGGCGTCGCCGGCTTCGAGTGCGACCGGCACCCACACCGTGAGGCGAGGCGTGGCGCGGTTGGCGGCACCGGCCGCGGTGTCCAATGCGCTACGCACCTGGGCAACACGGGCTGGTGACGCCAGGTTGAGCACCACCTCGTCGGCGTGCTGGCCCGCAAGCCGAATCATTGCGGGACCGAACGCGCCCACAGCAATTCGCGTGGCCGGGCTCGGGCTGCGCAGCCGAAAGCCTTGGCTGCGGACATGGCGGCCGATGTAGTCGATACGCGCGCCACCCAACATCGGCCGTAGGCATTCGATGGTTTCGCGCATGAGCGCCACGTGGTGGGCCCACTGTCGGTTGTGCCAGCCGGCCACGATCGCGGGACTCGAGGCACCCAACGCCAGGTCCACGCGGTTGCCGGTGAGCGAGGCAACCGTACTCACCCCCATCGCCAGCGTGACCGGGTCGCGCACGCCTACCGCCAACGGTCCGATTTTGAGTGTCAGTTCCGGAGCGCGCAGTCCGACCGCGGTCGCCAATCCGAAGGCGTCGTAGGTAGCCATCTCGCCGATCCAGACGGCATCGAATCCGGTTTCTGACGCGGCCAGCGCGATCTGCAGCGCCTCCTGGTCGGGACGGTCGAGCCAGAAGGGCAGGACGACTTCAATAGCGCTCACAGCATCGACACGTCGGCGGGCAGGTCGAGCAGGACGCGGCCCGACAGGTCACGGGACGCCTCGTTCACCTGGAAATGGGCGGTGGCGGTGAAGGCGTCGCGGAACCGACGCTGCAGGGGTGAGCTGTCGTAGATGGCGGACCCGCCCGCCAGGTCGTACATGGTGCGCACCACGTCGGCGGAGGTCCGCGCGGCGTGCGTGGCCGCCAGCCGGAGCCGGTTGCGCATGGCCACCGGCACCGGGTCGGGCTCGTGGCTGGCCTGCCAGGCGGTGTCGATCGCCTCGTAGTACAGCGCGCGAGCCGCACCCAGCGACGACTCGGCAGCCGCCACCGCCGCCTGGGTAGCCGGACGTTCGGCCAATGTTCGGGTGGACCCGAGGCCTTTCTTGCCGCCGGCCAACTCGGTGAGGTCGTCGATCGCGGCGCGGGCGTTGCCCAATGCGGCTGCAGCGACCGACAGCGCGAAGAACCCGAACACCGGGAAGCGATACAGCGGTCGGTCCAGGACCGGCCCGTCGAACACCGAGAACACCCGCTCGGCCGGCACGAAGGCTTCGTCGGCGACGGTGTCGTGGCTGCCGGTGCCGCGCAGGCCCAGCGTGTGCCAGTTGTCGAGGACCTGCAGGTCGGCTTTGGGTAGGGCGACCACCGACGGCACCCGACGCTCGTCGACGAAGCAGCCGGCGAAGAGCATGTCGGCGTGGGTGATTCCGCTGCAGAACGGCCAGCGTCCGGACACAATCACGCCGTTTTGAACAGATCTCGCTTTGCCCCGTGGTGCCCACACCCCGGCGGCGACACCTTTTCCGCCGCCAAACATTTCGTCGCGAGCGGCCGCAGGCAGATAGGCGACCAGCAGTGCGCTGGTGATCGCAATCGACACGCACCATCCTGCCGCCGCGTCGCCGCGCGCGACCGCTTCGGCGCACCGCAACGCCGTCGGCGGCGCCAGCTCCAGCGCGTCGACCTCGCGCGGCATGGTGGCCCGCAAGAGGCCGGCCTCGTTGAGACGGGCCACGAGTTCGTCCGGAAGTCTGCGCTCGCGATCGATGTCCACCGACATTTCCCGGGCTGACAGCGCGATCTTCTCGGCGAGGATCTCGACCTCGGTGTCACTGTGTTTCATCGGCGGCTCCCGGTAGCGGTGACGGTTCAGCCAAGTTACCACGTGCGGTTCAGAGATTGAACCGGTACAGTCATTGAACTATGACCGCCAGCGATCTGTCCCACCGCTTCCAGGGTGAATCGGTCGGGCGGGCGCTCGAGCTCGTCGGCGAGCGTTGGACGCTGCTCATCCTGCGCGAGGCGTTCTTCGGTGTGCAGCGGTTCGGCCAGCTGGCGCGGAACCTCAGTATTCCGCGGCCGACGCTGTCATCGCGGCTGCGGATGCTCGTCGACGGGGGCCTGCTCGACCGGGTGCCCTACTCGCAGGATCCGGAGCGCCACGAGTACCGACTCACCGACGCGGGCCACGATCTGTTCGGGGCGATCGTCGTTCTGATGCGGTGGGGTGATCAGCACTTGCCCAACCCGGACGGACCGCCAATTGTGTTGCGCCACCATACTTGTGGTGAGGTCGCCGATCCACGCCTGGTCTGCAATTGCTGCGGCGAGGAAATCACCGCACGAAATGTCACGCCAGAAGCGGGACCGGGGTTTCGCGGGAACTCGGGTTAGCGCTTTCAGTGTGCGGCCACACGGCGTTCAGTGTGCATCCACGGTTTTCAGTGCGCGTCCACGGTGGCCTCGCCGCGAAAATCCCGCCGTCACCGCACAGTGAAAGCCGTAGATGCACAATCGATTACAGCGTGACCCCTTGGCCTTAAGCGATCGCATCACTTCGCCGGACAGGCATCGGCGATCTGGATCGAAGCCGGCCACAACGCTGTCGTGACCCCGAAGGCGGCCACGTCGGCGCCGGCTGGCATGACTTTCGACAGTCGCGTCTCGATTTGTTCAACCTGCCCGGCGTGTAGGAAAGCCCACACAAAGCCAATCGACAGGTAGGGAATCGCCAGCCACAACGCAACCTCGATGAGCGCGGCAATGCTGACCTGATAACTCAGCATGTGCCGGAGCCACTGCCGTGCGGCCTCGATCCGACCGGAGGCACTTCCTTGGTCAGTGGACGAACCGCTCGATTCTGTCATTTCTTTAGATCAAGGGACGCTGCCGCCGTGCCCGGCGGCGGACATCGGCGAGAAGCACCTGACTGCCGCCTTGCCGAATGAACGGTGGCAGGAAGCGATTCACGAAAGCCACTAAGAGAAAAAGCCTTTCGAAGTCGCGCTGCTGGGCATCACTCCAGGAGAGCCCTAGTGCCTCCCGGAAGACGGGCGCCAGGAAGCCGACGGTCAAGAACTTCAGGAGTCGATGAAAAGGCAGTCGCAGCAGCGGGTTAATCATTCGAAGATCGATCAGCTCGAGCAGATAGCCGCCGACGACATCCCCGATCTCCACCTGCCGGCATGCCTCAATCCAGTAGTCATCGAACGCCTTTCGCGTCGGCGGCCACTGATCCTCGCGCACCTGCAGTGTGGTGCCCAGGGTCCAGGCCGACCGGTAGAACGCTTCGGCCTGTTCCTCGTTCATCGGTCCGCGAAGCAACAGATAGGTGTCTTCTAGTCCGACGTACAGGCACGCTGCCACCCACATCTGCAGGTTGCGATCGAAGGCGTTGTAGCGAACCGGGCTCTCGGCCGTCGACTGCACGTGCCGGTGTGCGCCATCAACTGCCTCGCGGAACGCCGCGCGGTCTTGCTGCGACCCGAAGACCGCGACGGCCAGATATTGAAAAGTGGTGCGCGCCCGTTTCCACGGGTGCTTCAAGAGGTTGCCGGAATCTACCTTCGATTCCACGACGCCGTACCCCACCCCGGGCCGAGACAATTGCATGATCACATTTGCTGCGCCGGCTGCGAACGCCCAGAAGTCCATCGCCTCCTGGATATCAACGGGAGCATCGGTCCAGCGTGCCGTCTGCCGAGTGACGTGTATCCGGGTGTCGTTGATGGACATAGTGGCGCGATCGGCAGGTGGATTTTGTGAAACAGCCATTAACCCAACCCCTAAGCTCAACGAAGCTTTTCGACTACTCAAATACAGGCTCACCAGGCATTCCGAGGTTCTCACACGGCGTTCGAGTAAAGCAACGCTTGAGCGGAATCAGGGTTAACATATTGGTGGCTCGACAGGGGGCGCCAATGCTCACGAAAATTCGTTATTTACTGGACTACAAGTTGACAATCGCCGAATTGATTGGTCTTGCAGTCATACTCGGCGTCCCATACTTCATCGTGAGACTTGTCTGGTCGTCAACTCATACCGAGCACCTGCACCAGATGCGGGGCGCTGACCTGGTCGTGTCATTTCTGGGCTCAATCGTGTCCTGGCCGGTTCTGCTGTTTTCCAACGTGTGCATGACCTGAAGCCGAGAACCTCGGTGTAGAACTGCAGCGCCTTGTCCTGGTCGTCGACAAGCACGCTGGTCAGGTTGATCCTCACTGCGGATGGCTTGCCAGGTACTCGCTGACCGGGATGCGGTCGGAGGCCGAGTAACCGATAGGTAAGAGCACATCACCCGAGGTGGTCAGGTAGTACACGTCCCACCGGTGGTAATCGCCGAAGGCGACCGGATCACTGGCCATTGCGGCGGCGTAGTCATTGACCGCGGCGACGTAGTGGCTCGAGTGGTTGTAGCTGAAGATGGCGCGGTCGCGATCGCCGGCGAAACCATTGGCGGCGAGCATGCGACCGGCCGCCATGATGCTGTCCCGCGGCGAACGAATGTCGCCGCCCTCGCCGTAGGAGGCGAAGGTCGAGGGCAGAAACTGCATGGGCCCTTGCGCGCCGGCGGTGCTCAGCCCGGAGATGCGACCGAAGTCGGTTTCGACCATGTTGATCGCCGCCAGGTAGTTCCAGCCGACGCCGCTGGCCGCCTCTGCGGCACGGTAGTAGCCGAGTAGCTCGTCGGTGGGCGCCGGCGGGTCGATACGCCACGCAGGCAGCGTGTCTTTCACATCTCCACCGTTCAGAGCCATGAGGTGGTGACGCGCGTCGAGGTTGAGGCCATAGATTCCGGCGAGCGAGGCTGGAATGACCGGTCGCACGATCGGCTCCCACTCGGGGTGGCGTCCGATGGCGCGGTAGGCAGCCTGCTGGCGGAGCGCCGCAGTCTGCAGCACAGCATCCGAGGACGACGGATCGCGCAGCGCTTGCTCATCGGCGACCAAGTCGCGAGCCAATTGCGCGGGTTCCGCGGCCAGTGCCGGTTGCGCAGCCGATTTCCCGTAGCCGACCAGACCCCACGCGGTCATGACGACGAAAAGCGCTGCGCTGCAACGAATTATGCGGGAGCGTAGCCCCGCACCAGGCGTCGGCTTGCGTCGCATGCGGGTGCGCTGTTCCTGGTGGTGAACGTCCATGGTCTACATCTTGTCCGCTGGGAACTAATTGGCCAAGCCTTCGGCCTCCGGGCTATGGCCGGGAGATTCTCACCAAGCCGGCGCAGGATCCATCATTGCGGCTTGGCTGCCCTGCCACTGATACCGCACGGTGGTAGTCGGGCCGGGGCATGCGGTACAGACCTCCCTGCCGTCTTTGTAGTCCAGGGCGACGATGGTGTCGGTGGTCTTGGCCGCGTTCAGAGACGTGAAGGGGTAGGCCTTCGAGGTGGCGACACCGACAAAAGTGCCCTTGTGGAACAGCAACGCCAGATCAGGTGAACTTCCGGTAGCTCCGACGACGGTGATGATGACGGTCGACAACGTGCTGCACGGGTTGTAGTTGCTGCTCGGATCGAAGCTATGCGTGTTCGGATCCCAGGGCGAATTTTGCGCCAGCGCTGGAATCGTCTTGACGGCTGCCTGAATCTCTGGCGCGGCGAGGTTGACCCCGCACGTCGGGTCCGCGTGGGCGGGCGTTGCCAGCGGATTCAACACACAGCAAGCGGCGACCAGTGTGGTCAACAAAAGCATTCGCATCGACGCACTGCCTCCCTGTCTCCACTTCATGGTGGCGGTGTGTCATCCCGGCGGGTAGGAAAGCTGCGAGATTGTGTCGAAGAAGTGACCTCGGCGGTGCCCGTCGGTCGTCT
>JAVROG010000495.1:0-8817 GCA_032162865.1 Mycobacterium sp.
CGGTCAACGCGGACAGCAACGCCGCGGCATGGTGTAAGTCGTTGCGGGCCCACAGATCTGAGGTGCCGGCGGCGGCGAGAATGACCGAATCACCGGAACGCCAGCCAGATTCCACCAGATTCTGACGGAGAATCCGGGCAATCGCCGGACTCGGTCCCAGAGCCGGTGTAACAGAGACGTTCGAGTATCGGCTTGCCACGATGTGCGCGGGCAGGTCGGCGCGGACATGGTATCCGCGGGATAGGAACGCCGGCACCACGATTGCGGGCGGGCAGTCCCGGTGCCGTGCGCGCAGATCCGAAAGTACTTCGCTGGGAGTGGGTCCCAGCACGTCGACGAATGCAACCTGCACGGTGCGGTCCAGTAGTTCACTGACCCGCGCAGCCAGGTCGCCGATCATTGCGACACCTGACTGTCTGCGGGTGCCGTGCGCCGTCAAGATGAGGCTCATGCGGCATCGTGCTCAGCATCGAGGGCCAGCCGGTAACCCCGCTTGACCACCGTCGCGATGATGTTCTTGTCGCCCAGAGCCGTTCGGAGTCGCAGCACGGCGGTGTCCACCGCGTGGGTGTCGCCGCCGTTTCCGGGCAGCACCCGCAACAACTCGGCGCGACCGACGACGTCGCCGGGACGGTGTGCCAATGCGCGCAGGATCGCCATTCCCGAACCGGACACCGTCTTGACCGAACCATCGACCAGGACGCAGGTCCCCCTGATGTCGACGAGGTGGCCGGCGGCCTTCACACTGCACGAACCCAACAGCGGCAACTCTTGGGCAATGTGACGGGCCAACGCCCCCAACCGCATTCGCTCCGGCGCGGAGGTCGGCACGCCCCGTCGAATCAAGGGCCGCGAGGTCACCGGGCCGACGCACATCGCGTGTACGCCGTTACGCAGCGCGTCCAACATCTGCTCCTCGATGTCCAACTCGCGGCTGCGTTCCAGCACCGCTACCGCCGCCGGCGCCGACGTGAAACTCACCGCATCGAACTGCCGCCGGGCGATGCCGGTAACCAGCTGGTCGAAATCGCCGCCCAAGGCTGTTGGCTTCCAACGGTATACCCGGATCGGCACCACTACGGCGCCCTCGGACTGCAACCCGGCGATAAACTCCGGAAACGGGTCCCAGCCGTCGGCGGCACCGTGCAGCTGGATGGCGATGCGCTTACCGGAGACACCGGTTGCCAGAAGGTATTCCAGTACCTCTTGCGATGATTCGGATTCCGGGGACCACTCCTCGCGTAATCCGGCGGCGCGCAGCGCGCCCGTTGCTTTCGGTCCGCGCGAAATCACTCGAGCCGACGACAACGACTCGATGAGCTCGGCGGCCAGTCCCCACCCTTCGGCCGCGGCCACCCAGCCGCGGAAACCGATGCCGGTGTGGGAGATGAGAATGTCAGGTGGATCAGCGATCAGGGCCTCGGTGTTGCTGTGCAGTTCGTCATCATCGGGCAGCGAGATCATGCTGATCGCCGGGGCGCTGAAGATCTCGGCCCCATGACGGCTCAGCAGTGCACACAGCTCCTCCGCACGGCGGGCTGACGTCACTGCGATCCGGTAGCCAGTGAGTGGCGCAGACTGGGGCTGGGCCATCTCACATGTGTATGCCCGACGGGTTTCCGTCGCGTTACCTGGCAATTGCTGCAGCATTGCCCCCATCTGCGTTCTTCCTCACATCCGGGCGGGCTCAGCCGCCGTAATCGACTCCGGTATTGCCGCGGCGCTGCCCGGACGCCGCAAATACATCACCCAGGTGAGCCACGCGGCAATCACGTAGGAACTCAAGAGAGCGCTTCCTTCAGCGCCGGGAGGCACCATGACATGAAGAGGCTTGCGCCGCTGTCTGTTTCGATGCTCACACCCAGGACCGAAGACAGTCAACTCAACAGGGCCGATATCCGCTGAAAGTTGAATCCCAGTTGTCTGACCGGACGCTGACAAATGCGAATCGAGTGAAATTCATTACACATAAGCCAGACCGGCCGGCGCCGCATTGTCGGCGTGGTCCGTCGCCACGAGCGGCCTGCGTACGTACGTCACCCACGTCAGCACCGAGGCGCCCACATAGAACCCGACGAAGACCCAGAAGGCGGACGTCGCAGAGCCGCTACTCAAATAAGACTGACGCAGAGCGAGATTGACGCCGACACCGCCCAGAGCGCCGATCGCTCCGGCAAAGCCGATCAGTGCGCCGGACATCGAGCGCGACCATTCCCGTCGCGGCGCCTCGCCGACCGCCAAGGTGTGACTGCGCGCCTCGAATATCGACGGAATCATCTTGTACACAGAGCCATTGCCGATTCCAGACAGAATGAACAGCGCCACGAATCCCACGATGTAGCCCGCCATCGCGCTCGCCGGGGCGGGCCCGCGGTGGTATTGCGCGAAAGTGCTGACACTGACCAGGATTCCGGCCGCCAGGATCATCGCGCAGAAGGCGCCCAGGGTGACCCGCCCGCCGCCTATCCGGTCGGCCAGGCGCCCGCCATACACCCGGGACAGTGACCCCAACAGCGGCCCGAGGAAAGCGATTTGAGCGGCGTGCAGTGCGGCCTGCGCGGTGGATTGGCCACCGGCGATGAAGTTGATCTGCAGCACCTGGCCGAACGCGAAGGAGAATCCGATGAACGAACCGAAGGTGCCGATGTAGAGCAACGAGACCACCCAGGTGTGCGGCTCGGCCAATACCTTGCGCATGGTCTTCATCTCGATGCGGTACTGCTCCAGATTGTCCATGTACAGGGCCGCACCGACTCCGGCGACAGCCAGCAGCACCAGGTACACCGCGCACACCCAGTACGGTTGACGGTCACCGACGGTCGCGATCACCAACAGACCGACCAGCTGGATCATCGGCACCCCGAGGTTGCCGCCGCCCGCGTTGAGGGCCAACGCCCAGCCCTTGAGTCGTTGCGGATAAAAGGCGTTGATATTCGTCATGGAGGAGGCGAAGTTGCCGCCACCGAATCCGGCGAGTGCGGCGCACGCCAGGTACGGCCAAAGCGGCAAACCCGGGTTGGCCAGCAACAGCAACGTTCCGACGGTGGGAAGCAACAGCACCAGTGCGGAAAAAATCGTCCAGTTGCGGCCGCCGAACTTCGCGGTGGCAAAGGTGTAGGGAAAACGCAGGCAGCCGCCCACCAGCGTCGCAGTGGCGCCGAGCAAAAACTTGTCTCCCGCGGAAAACCCGTACACCGACGCGGGCATGAAAAGCACCATCACCGACCAGATCGACCAGATTGAGAAACCGACGTGTTCGGCGGCAACCGACCAGATCAAGTTGCGCCTGGCGATGTCTTTGTTGCCGGCCTCCCAGGCGGTCTCATCCTCCGGGTCCCAATCGGAGATCACGTGCGAGCGGCTCTTGAGTGACCCACGAAACGATTCCGTCCACTCGGCAAGCATGAAGACTCCTAACGTCAGCGACCTTGCCGATCACGCTAGAAATGCTTTATTGCCCGGGCGCTTCGCGCAGTGACCCAGGGATGAATTTCCGATCACCGCACCGCCACATGGGCTGTGAGGGTGGGTTTACCAGACGTCGCCGTCGCGCCAATCGCAGGTCAGCTCGGCGGAGGTGTCCAGCTCGACGCTGACCGGCAGGACGAACACCGTGCCGTCGTCCTCGGGCGTGCGGGTCGGACCGGTGGGGGCCAGCACCGACGTCGGGCCGAGCCACGGTAGCCAGCCACGAGCCGCGTAGAGTCCGCGGGCCTGCACCGTGGAGCTGAGCGCACCGACTTGATAAGCGCCGCGCATCACCTGCTCGAGGCCGTCCAGCAGCGCTCGGACGAGTCCTTGACCACGCCAATCCTCACGTACCGCAACACCTTCGACGTACCCGCAACGCAGTGCGCTGCCCTGGTAGATGAGCCGGCGCTGTACCACGGCGGCGTGCGCGATGATCGCGCCGTGATGCCAGACCAGCGCGTGCATTCCGCCCAGTGTGTGTTCCCAGTCGGTCTCGTCGAAGTCACCGGCGAACGCCCCAGTGACCATTTGGCAGATTCGCTGGCGGGTGTCGCTGTCGAGATCGGCGGTGTGTACCAGGCGTGCTGTGTGCACGATCCTTGTTCTACCAGGTTTTGCTCAACCGGGCCGCCGGGGGCGCGCCCAGTGCAGTCGCACGTGCTGGCCGGGCCGCACCTGCGCCAGCTTGTCGATGTCCCCGTCTACCACCACGCCGATGACCGGGTAGCCGCCGGTGACGGGGTGATCGGGCCCCAGGATGACGGGTAATCCGTTGGGGGGCACCTGGATCGCGCCACGGGTCGCGCCCTCGCTGGGTAGCTGCCGGTCCGGGTTGCGGTGTTGCAGGGGGTTCCCGACCAGACGCATCCCCACCCGGTCGCTGCGGTCGGAGGCCACCCAGTCGGTGTGGACCAGGGCGTCGGGGTCGACGAAGAAGTCGTCGCGCGGGCCGGCTATGGCAAGTAGCTCGACCGCGTCGCCGGTGATCGCGGCGACGGGCGCTTGGTCGAGCTCGGGATAGTCGTCGGTATGTTCGCCGACCGGCAGCACGTCGCCGGCCTGCAGCGGCAACGGTCCGATCTCCGACATCACGTCGTAACTGCGTGAGCCCAGCACCGGCGTGACACAGACGCCGCCGCGCACCCCCAGATATGTCCGGAGTCCCGCGCGGGGCGTGCCAAGAGAGATCACCTGTCCATCGCGTACATGATGAATGCTGTTGGTGCCGAACATGATTCCGTCGACGGTCGGGTCGGTGTCGGCGCCGGTCACCGCGATATCGAGGTCGCCGCCGCGAACCCGGGCCGACAACCCGCCGAACGTCACTTCGACGGTGGCCCAGTCATCGGGATTGGCGACCAGCCGATTCGCCAGGGTGTGCGAGCCACGGTCTGCGGCGCCGGAGCGGCCGACCCCCAGGTGGGCCAGCCCGGCCCGACCAAGATCCTGGACGAGTGCCAGCGGTCCACTGCGCAGGATTTCCAACGTCGTCATAGCCTCTCCTTCCCCGGGCCTGCTCGAGGCGGCTCTAGACGGCCTCGAACCGGACCCACATGCCTTGGGTGAGCAATGCCGGGTCGGGTCGGTCGATGTCCCACACCACCGCATCGGTGTGGCCGATGATCTGCCACCCACCCGGCGATCGGCGCGGATATATCGCGCTGAATTCGCCGGCCAGACCCACCGATCCCGCCGGCAGCGACGTGCGCGGTTCGGAGCGCCGCGGAACGCGAAGCCGCTCGTCGCCGCCGATCAGATAGGCGAAACCGGGTGCGAACCCGCTGAATCCGACTCGCCAGCGGGTGCTGGTGTGGGCCTCGACGACCTCCGCGGCGCTCAGGCCGGTGTGGCCGGCGACCTCAGCCAGGTCCGGGCCGTCGTAGACGACCTCGATGACCACCTCCGTTGCTTGGTCGTCATCGTCCACGGGACTGGGCGTGACCTGCAACTTGTGCAAACGCTGGCGGATTGTCGCTTGGAAGCGGGGTCCGTGCAGCTTCACCAGCACGGTCCGGGAGGCCGGCACGACGTCGACGACGCCCGCTAGCGCGGCAGCACGAACCGCCTCCGTCCACGCCAATACGTCAGCGGTGCTGTCACATTGCAGCAGCAACGCTTGGTCGCCGTAGTCAACGATGCTGCAGGCCTGGCGGCACGGCTCAGTCGACATGTCGGTGATCTCCGTCACACTCATGATTCACGGTAACCCGGGGATTGCGGAGTCGGCCAGGAAGTTTCGAGCTCTGCCAGAGGTGCCTTAACAAATGCTCATGCGGGCGGCGCTAGCCCAGAATCTTGCCGATCTGCGGGGGCAGTTGATCGGCGACCACGGGGTAGCTCAGCGGCGACGCGAAGGCGATGGCTCCGGCCAGGTCCTTGGTGGTGAAGATGTGGCGCCGCTGTGCGGTGGCCTGTGCAGCCGCCACTTCCGGGTCGGCCAGCAGTGCCTGCTGGTCTTCGGGACTCTCCGTCGACCAGATCACCACATCGGCGGAATCAAGCACCTCTTTGATGTGATCGCGGGGGATGACCGCACGGTGGTCGGTGGCGAAGGACTTGATGCTGTCGGTGATGACCAGGCCCATCTGGGTCAGGAAGTCGGTCCGCCAGCCCGCCACGGTGGCGACCACCGTGCCCTGCCACAGTCGGCCCTGCATCAGCAGCGCCCTCTTGCCCTTCCAGGTCGGATTCTTCGGGCCGACATCGGTGAATTTCTGGTCCACCGCACTCACCAGGGACTTCATCTGGTCGGCCTGGAATACCGCCTGCCCGATCGTGGTGGCTTGGTCCCTCCACGGCTCGAAGAACGCATCGTCGCCGGACTGGGCGATCGTCGGGGCGACCGCCGACAGCTTCTGATAGGTACCGGCGTCCAGGCCGGCATTGGTCGCCACGATCAGGTCGGGCTTCAGTCCGGCGATCTGGTCGACCTGAATGCCGTTGTCCAGGTTGAGCACAACCGGTTGTGCCGCGCCGAGTTTGGGTTGGGCCCACGGCCACACCGCGAAGGGTTGGTCGCCGAACCAGTTGGTCACCGCGATGGGCACCACGCCCACCGCGAGCAGGTCATCCTGCTCGGTGTATCCGGCACTGACCACCCGCTTGGGCGGTTCCTTGACGACGGTCTGACCGAACAGGTGAGTGACTGTCACCGACCCGCCGCCGGGCGACCCCGGCGCCGGCTTGGATTCGGAGCACGCCGTGAGCAGCCCGGCGACCCCGGCGGCCTGCAAGAACCCCCGCCGAGTCCATCCCTGTTGCACAGCGTGAGAGTATCGCGTGTCTTACCGGGCCGTCAGTTACGTGGCCGAGGTTTGGGTGTGTAACTCGCCCAAGGGCTGTAGTCAGCGATCAGTTCTTCCTGCGGCGGTCGCTCGTTGGCCGGCACATGCTGCAGGTTGATGCGGATGCGGTACCAAATCGAACTGGGCCCGCGCATCCCGTCGACCAGGACGTCGGCGGGCTGCAGCCGATCGGCGGCGGCGGGGTGGCGCTGGCGCCAGGTGTCCAGCGCGGCCATGGCCTCGTCCTTGGTCTTGGTGCGGGCGACCTCGATCAGCGGCATGGTGGATTGACGTCGGCCGCCACCAGCGCCGCCGCCCTTCTTGGCCCCTTTCGGCGCCTTCTCCGGCGGGCCCAATTCCTCGGCCAGCGTCAGCAATTGGTCGAGGCTGCCGACCGCATCGTCCATGCCCGCCCAGGGGTCGCCCAGTTCGGCGAACCGGTCGCCAACGGTGCCGATCGTGAATCGCTCCGGCCGGCAGTCGGCGACCTCGTCCCAATGCAGCGGTGTGGACACTCGGGCGTCCGGCGTGGCCCGCACCGAATAGGCCGATGCGACCGTACGGTCCTTGGCGTTCTGGTTGAAGTCGACGAACACGCCCTCGCGTTCTTCCTTCCACCACCGACTGGTCGCCAGGTCGGGCGCGCGGCGTTCCACCTCGCGCGCAATCGTCTGCGCGGCGAGTCGCACTTTGGTGAATGGCCAGTGCGGGGCGATCCGGGCATAGATGTGGAACCCCCGCGACCCCGACGTCTTCGGCCACGCGGTCAGGCCGTGGTCTTCTAGCACATCCCTGGCTACCAGTGCCACGTCCACGATGCGTCGCCACGAGACGCCGGGCATCGGGTCCAGGTCGACGCGCAGTTCGTCGGGGTGATCGAGGTCGCCGGCCAGCACCGGATGCGGATTGAGATCGACGCAGCCCATGTTGATGGCCCAGGCGAGTCCGGCGGCGTCATGGATCACCGCTTCGTCGGCCGAGGTGCCCGACGCGTAGCGCAGAGTGGCGACGTTCACCCAGTCCGGGCGGTTGGCGGGCGCACGCTTCTGAAACACCGCTTCTTCGGAGATGCCCTTGACGAAGCGCTTGAGAATCATCGGCCGGCCGGCCACGCCGCGCAGCGCTCCGTCGGCCACGCTCAGGTAGTAGCGGATCAGGTCGAGTTTGGTGGTGCCTAGATCAGGAAAAACGACCTTGCCGGGATGGGTGACGGTGACCTCGCGGCCGGCCACTTCCAGCGACGCGGGTTTGGTCATGGGACTTGATGGTAATTCGGGGGAAACCACTGGTCGCATTGCGACCTCCGTCACATATGGTGAGGATTATGCCTAGCCTGAGCGATGTACCCGGCGTCGGAAGAATCCAGCAATACGTGGAACGCGGCGCCGCCGAACTGCATTACGTCCGCAAGATCTTTGAAGCGGGCGCATTTCGGATCGAGCCGCCGCAGAACTATGCCGCGATGGCCACCGGCATCGTCAAGTGGGGCGAGTTCGGCATGCTGCCCGCACTCAACGCCGCGCGTAGCCCCGACCGCGCGGCATGCATCGATGAGGACGGCGAGTTCAGCTTCCGGGAACTCGACGAAGCGGCCCATGCGGTGGCCAATGGTCTGATCGAGAAGGGCGTCAAGGGCGGGGACGGCGTCGCCATCCTGGCCCGCAACACTCGCTGGTTCCTCATCGCCTACTTTGGTGCTGCTCGCGTGGGCGCCCGCATCATCTTGTTGAACAGCGAGTTCTCCGGGCCTCAGGTCAAAGAGGTGTCGGAGCGCGAAGGCGCCAAACTGATCATTTACGACGACGAATACTGCAAGGTCGTCAGCAAGGCCGACCCGGAGCTGGGCAAGTTGCGGGCGCTGGGCACCAACCCGGACGGCGACGAAGACTCAGGTAGCGAAGACGAGACGCTGGCCGACCTGGTCGAGCGCAGCAGCAAGGACCCCGCCCCCAAGGCGAGCAAGCACGCGTCGATCATCATCCTGACCAGCGGCACCACCGGCACCCCCAAGGGCGCGAACCGCAGCACGCCGCCCACCTTGGCGCCGGTCGGCGGCATCCTG
>JAVROG010000496.1:0-6150 GCA_032162865.1 Mycobacterium sp.
TCGGCGGGATGACCTGCGCCCGGTCCGGAGTCGGTCGACGGCGCTCCACCGGAACCAGCTTCTCCTTCGACGATGGTGGCGGCCTCGCCCCGTGCCAGCCCCACCGTCGCGATGACCACCATGACCACCCCGGCAATCAGCACAATCCACTCGGGACCATGGGCTTCCAGCGTCTCGCCCAGCACGGTGATACCGAGCACCGCAGCAACCGTTGGTTTGGCCACCGTCATCGTCGGCAACGAAGCGGTCAGCGCACCGGCACGGAAAGCCGACTGCTGAAAAATCATCCCGCACAGCATCATCACCAGCCACGGAACGAACTCCGGGGAAGTCACCGCCGCCACGAAACCCTGGTGGTGGAGCACATCGACGACGCCCTTGGTGAGCACCGCGAACAGTGCCAGCGACGAACCCGCCATCAGCGCCAGCAGCACCGCGGCCGCGGGACGGCCATGCAAAATTTTCGCCGCGACCACACAGGCCACCAGTAGCGGGCCCATCACCGCCGCGACGATGATCCAGGTTTTCAGCGACCCCCGAGTGTGGCCGGCATCCGGGTCACCGACCGTGATGACCACCGCCAGGGATGCGGCCAGAACCACGGCCCACAGCCACTCCGACCGGGTGGTCTTGTAATTCACCAGGCGCGCGTAGATCGGCAGGGCGAACAGCAGCGCGGTCACCTGCAGCGCGGTCACTAGCATCACCGATGCCCACACCAGCGCGACCGCTTGCAGGCTGTAATTGATGATCGCACACAGGCCACCCGTCCACCACTTGGCGTCGCGCAACGACATGCCGAACAGCTTGAGGTGGCCGACCTGTTCGTCGGTGATCTCGTGCGCCGAGCGCTGGCGGATCACATCGCCGCTCGCTGACGCCAGCGCCGCAAACAGGGCGATTATCGCGGCAATCCAAACCGTTGACATGGCCGACCTCAATTCCCAACTTCGCCGCCAACGTTTCCCCGGTCAGGCATACATACACCTGCTGTTCGCTGGCCGTTTAACGAATACTCTATGGCCCCTGCGCGCGCTCTGGACAGTGTTGGCGCCTTGCTTAACTCCAGCGACACCTGGCTCGTCGCTCTCCTACACTTGCTCATCCACCTGAGCGCCACCCAGAGCCAGCTATGTGGCACCTGTGAATCAACGTCCTTCGTTACGGTACCCGCGCATGCGGGGGCGCTATCGGATGCAACCCAACGGGAATACATTCGTTATCCGCCCGTCGGGCGGGGGCGGCGTCCGGATCCGGCTAGCTGGCCTGCGGCTTCGACCTCGCTGGCGGGGGCGCCACCGTCTCAGCTTCGGCACGGGCCAGGGCCCCGACGAAGCCAAGTCGCCGACCGAATGGCGCCATTCCGACAGTCCACAGATCGGCGGCAGGGCCTTCGGTGCGGTCCAGGAGAGCAACCCGTCTCTGTTGTGGATCATGAAGTCCAGCTGGTGATCGGTCTGGTCCAGGGTGATCCGCAGGGGCCCAGTGTCGAGTGGCTCGACGCCTGGGTGGCAAAGCATCGGCGAAAGGTGGCGGCGCGCCGTCCGTCAAACTGCTTCAATACATGTTGGAAACCGATTGGAGAACTGAGTAGGCGAGCAGGCTGCCTACCAGAGGGGTGCCGCTTCGCGCGGCAGCTGCGCGGGAAGTCGACCGCGCGAAAGCTAAAGGGGTAGGTGACAAGCGCAATGACGGGTGACGAACTCCGGGACAAAGACTCTGCGGGTCCGCCGGCTGAACCAGTGTCGGTGCCGGCTGCCGGGCCGCGACCGGGCCCACGGCCGGGTCCTCGGCCGGCGCCCCGCCCCGGCGCCTCGGTGGCCCATCCGCTGTCCGGCCCCCCGCGCAACGATCCGCACCGGTTCGGACGCGTCGACGACGACGGCACAGTCTGGCTGATCAGCAAGTCCGGTGAGCGTGTCATCGGGTCTTGGCAGGCCGGCGACCCCGAAGCCGCATTTGCGCACTTCGGCAGGCGGTTCGAGGACGTGACCACCGAGGTCGCTCTGATGGAAGAGCGGTTGGTGTCGGGGACCGGGGATCCGCGCAAGATCAGGGCAAATGCCGCTGCGCTGGCCGAGACGTTGCCGACGATGTCGGTGCTGGGCGATGTCGACTCGGTGGCCGACAGACTGTCCGACATTCGGGCGCGTATCGATGTCTATGTCATCGCGAACCGCTCCAGGCGCGACGAGCACCGGGCCGCCCAGACCGCCCGAAAGGAAGCGCTCGCCGTCGAGGCCGAGGATTTGGCCTCGAACTCGACCCAGTGGAAGATCGCCGGCGACCGGATGCGGGCGATCCTCGACGAATGGAAGACGATCGCCGGGCTGGAGCGCAAGGTCGACGACGCACTCTGGAAGCGCTACTCCGCGGCCCGGGAGACCTTCAACCGGCGGCGGGGATCCCACTTCGCCGATTTGGACCGCGAGCGATCGGGTGTGCGCCAGTCCAAAGAGCGGCTGTGTGAGCGTGCCGAAGCATTGTCCGATTCGACCGACTGGGCCGCCACCAGCGCCGAATTCCGCAAACTGCTCACCGAGTGGAAGGCGGCGGGGCGCGCGAGCAAGGACGTGGACGACGCGCTGTGGCGTCGTTTCAAGGGGGCTCAAGACCAGTTCTTTACTGCCCGTAATGCCGTGACGGCGGAGAAGGACAACGAGTTGCGGACCAATGCAGCGGCCAAAGAGGCGCTGCTGGTCGAGGCGGAGAAGATCGATACCAGCAACAACGACGCCGCGCGAGCGGCCCTGCGGACGATCGCCGACAAGTGGGATGCGATCGGCAAGGTTCCGCGGGAGCGGTCGGCCGAGCTGGAACGGCGACTGCGCGCGGTCGAGAAGAAGGTGCGCGACGCCGGCGAATCCGATTGGGCCGACCCGCAGGCGCAGGCTCGCGCCGAGCAGTTCCGTGCCCGCGCCGAGCAGTTCGAACAGCAGGCCGCCAAGGCGGCCGCGGCCGGCAAGACCAAAGAGGCCGATGAGGCCTCGGCGAACGCCGCACAATGGCGTCAGTGGGCCGAGGCCGCCGCCAAGGCGCTGACCCGCAGGTCTTAGCGGTCCTCGGGATCCGACGCAGCGCGCGGTTCAGCGCTGCCGGATTCGTTTGGCTTGTCGGTGGTGGGGTGAAGGGTGGCCAGCAGGGTTTTGGACTGGTCCTGTGCGACCACGCGACGACGCTGCTCCTCGGCGGCAAGTTGCACGATGGTGCGCTGCCAGACCACTCGCGCCCAGTGAAACGTCAACAGGAGCACCGTGATCCACGAGATGACCAGCCCGACGCCAGGTCCTGGATGACCCGCCGGCACGGTCTGGCGCGACCACACCGCCAACATCCCCGTCCCGCTGGCCAGCATGGAACCAGCCAAGGCCACCCACGCCACAGCCCAGCGCCGAGTCAGTAACGCCAGTATCGAGAAGCCAACACCGAACACCAGCGTCAGCCAGGCGAATACCCGCGACGGCAGCCCGACCGCTGCTGCGGCCGCTCCGTGGCCGCCGAACAGTACGTCCCACCCCCGCACGCTGCCGGTGTGCGGCAGGATGAACGATCCGAGCAGCACGAATACCAGCACCGCGACGACCAAAGCCCTTGCACCAGGCTCGATTTCACGCGCAACTCGGCGTTCTGCCGCCTCAATCTCAGACCGGTAGGCGTCGAAATTGCTCGCGTCCGTTTCTCCGTACCCACCCATTTACCCGTTCGATCCCTTCGATGCGCCGCATCCGGCCGATTGGGCCGGAGCAAGAGGCAGCCCTACAGCTGGCATGCCGAGACCGACACCGGGTGAACGCCGGCCCGCGAGGGAAGCCTCGCCGGCACGGGTACGGCGGTGGGTCAGGATGCCCGCGTCGGCGATGAGGTGGTGCGGCGCGGCATCGGTGACCTCCGCCGTGATGATGTCGCCGGGACACACCTGCTGCTCGGCGGCCGCGAAATGGACCAGCCGGCCGTCGCGTGCCCGACCGCTCATGCGCGCGGTGCGGGCGTCCTTGCGGCCTTCACCGGTGGCGACGAGCAGCTCTACGGTCTGTCCGATCAGCGCGCGGTTGTGCTCGAGTGAGATCCGCTCCTGCAACTCGACCAGCCGGTCGTATCGCTCCTGCACAACGGCCTTGGGCAGCTGATCGGCGAGTTTGGCCGCCGGCGTGCCGGGGCGCTGGGAGTACTGGAAGGTGAACGCCGCCGCGAACCGGGCCTGCTGGACCACGTCAAGAGTGGCCGCGAAGTCGTCTTCGGTCTCACCGGGGAAACCGATTATCAGATCGGTGGTGATCGCGGCGTGCGGCATGGCAGCGCGGACTCGTTCGATGATGCCCAAATAGCGGTCGGCGCGGTAGGAGCGCCGCATCGCGCGCAGTATCCGATCCGACCCGGACTGCAACGGCATGTGCAGCGCAGGGCAGACGTTCGGTGTCTGCGCCATCGCCTCGATGACATCGTCGGTGAACTCGGCCGGATGCGGCGAGGTGAACCGGACCCGCTCCAAGCCCGGTATGTCGCCGCAGGCTCGCAGCAACTCGGCGAAAGCACCCCGGTTGCGCGGTATTGCCGGGTCGGCGAAGGAGACGCCGTATGCGTTGACGTTCTGACCTAGCAGGGTGACCTCGAGAACTCCGGTGTCCACCAGCGATTGCACCTCGGCCAAGATGTCGCCCGGGCTGCGGTCGACCTCTTTGCCCCGCAGCGACGGGACGATGCAGAACGTACAGCTGTTGTTGCAGCCCACTGAGATGGAAACCCAAGCCGCATAGAGGGATTCGCGGGCACTCGGCAACGAAGACGGAAATTCCTGTAAGGCTTCGGCGATCTCCACCTGGGCCACGTTGTTGTGCCTGGCCCGCTCGAGCAAGGTGGGCAGTGACCCGATGTTGTGGGTGCCGAACACCACGTCGACCCACGGCGCCTTGCGCAGCACGGTGTCACGGTCCTTCTGGGCCAGGCAGCCGCCGACCGCAATCTGCATGTCGGGGTTGCTGCGCTTGCGCGGCGCCAGGTGACTGAGGTTGCCGTACAGCTTGTTGTCGGCGTTCTCGCGGACGGCACAGGTGTTGAAAACGACGATGTCGGCGTCGGCACCCTCAGTGGCGCGTTGGTAGCCGGCGGCCTCGAGCAGGCCCGCCAGCCGTTCGGAATCGTGAACGTTCATCTGACAGCCGTAGGTGCGGACCTGGTAGGTACGCGCCGACCCCGAAGCTGCGTCGCCCGCGGCTAGGCCTCCTCGCGTCACCGTCGAAGTCACGGAGCCATGGTACGGCGACCGGGACATCTCGGATCAACCCGCAGCTAGTGGCGATCGCCAGCGCGGTGCAACCGGGCGCAGCGGGTCGCCACCATCTGAGCTAGACGCGTCGGCGTTCCTGTTCGGCGGCCAACTCGGCGCGGACCACCTCGCCTGCGACGGTCTGGCTGTATCCGCGGCGCGCCAGCAAACCGACGAGCCTGCGGCTTACCCGCGTGTTGTCCTCGCTCAGGTCCTCCCGCCGCAGCCTGGTCCGTACCAGCTGCTCGGCCCGGTCCCGCTCGGCATCGGCATCGATGCCGGCGAGCGCCGTGGTGATTACCTCGTTGTCCACGCCCTTGGTGTGCAACTCGGCGGCCAACGCGCGCTTGCTTTTACCTGAGTTCGCCCGCCGCGACTGCACCCATTGTTCAGCGAAGTCGGCGTCGTCCACCAAGCCGACGGCAGCCAGCCGATCCAATACCCGGTTGCTGACATCGTCGGGGTATCCCCGCTTGGTCAGCTGACCGGCCAACTCGGCTCTGGTCCGTGATCGCGCGGTGAGCAGGCGCAGGCACAGGGCCCGCGCCTGCTCGTCGCGACGCGACGACTCAGAAGTCGACGGGGGCGGGCAGGACGCTGTCATCAGTCACCACTGCACCAATGCCGAGCTTTTCCTTGATCTTTTTCTCGATCTCGTTGCCCACGTCGGCGTTCTCCAGCAGAAAGTTGCGGGCATTCTCCTTGCCCTGACCGAGTTGCTCGCCCTCATAGGTGAACCAGGCACCGGCTTTACGGATGAAGCCCTGATCAACACCCATATCGATCAGCGAGCCTTCCCTGCTGATGCCTTTGCCGTAGAGGATGTCGAACTCGGCCTGCTTGAACGGTGGCGACACCTTGTTTTTGACGACCTTGACCCGGGTGCG
>JAVROG010000497.1:0-2741 GCA_032162865.1 Mycobacterium sp.
AGCTCAAAGCCCCATCGCGCCGGCGCCGCTTGTTGCGGCTCCGGTGGAGTCGACTCCATAGCTCAAACCCCCCAGGTGGTTCACTTTGCAAAACAGCCTATCCAGCGCCATCAGCGATAAACAGCACCTATTCGTGCCGCGCGTCGGCTCACGATGATGACAGGCTGTGACCAGCGGAACCGGTGTGGCCGACGCGACCCCCTCGCCACCAACCTATCGAAGCGCCGGTCCGGCGGCGGCTAAAACTTTCTCGCCGTCGCCGGTCCGTTCGAGCAGCACAATGTCCTGGCGGCCCGACTGATTGAGCACCCAGACCATCCTGTCGGTATCAAACTTGCTGTGCGGCACAACTGTTCGAAAAGGTAGATCGGTCAACACCTGCGCATCCTTCGCCGGCATCGACTCCAGCTTCGCCCCGGAAACGAGGCGGACCCCGATCTCGATCGTGTTGGGTTTGGCGCCTGCGGTCATCACGACCTGAGACACAAAGTCCCAGCGGACCAACATCTTTCGGAATGTCAGGCCATTGCAGTCACCGATGAACAACGTTGACGTGGACAGGTGAAACGACAGTGCACCCACCAGCACGACGATGATGAAGGTTTTTGCCACGCGCCCCTGAATGAGGTGCGCGCTGCCGACGGCCCAGATGGCCACCACCGCCAACGCCAGGATCAACACCAAACGAAGGCTGGACAGCAGAACGGTGATGCGGTACCGCACGTCACGCATGGCACCGGGCAAGCCCGCGTATCCCGCCGCGACCGCTACGCCACCGATTGCCAACGCGATCCAGGCAGGTGCCGCGCTGACATCCGACACCACGAACCCGATTGCGGCGGCCACGCCGATTGCCCCAAATGTAGTCAGCATGAACAGCCATTTGGCTCGCGCCGAAGCCTTCTGGCAATTGGCTGTGGCCTCCTCGCGGGACACGGGCCGCAACGGATATGACACGCCTATCACCCCCACCTCGCAACGCCCCGCGAATGCCTCGTCACACGATACCGGCGACACCAGCGGAATTAGCTCGCGAAAACCGCGCAGTCACTGGTTTCCAGCATGGATGACGACTAGCGACGCGGCGCACGGTAACCTCATTCTCACAGTTCTCAGAGCGTTTCGCAGCGCACCTCGCAGAGGAGAATCCGCCCATGGCCGGCCCCACCGAACCAGCTGACGTCACGCGCGCCGACCGCTTCATCAAAACGGCAGTGGAGATCCTGGGCGAGACCGGCCGGACCGACTTCACGGTGCAGGAAGTCGTAGCCCGGTCAAAGACTTCGCTGCGCGCTTTCTACCAACACTTCAGCAGCAAGGACGAGCTGCTGCTCGCGCTCTTCGACAGAACGATGGCGCAAGCGGCGCAGTCATGGCGGGACGAAACCGCCGGACTGGACAGCACTGCGGCGCTCAAACTGGTTCTCGACCGCGTCAGCGCACAGCCGGAATCGACGACCCAGGACAGCCTGAACCGGGCACTCAGTCTCTTCAACCAGCATCTGGCCGAGACCCGACCCCGTGAATATGCCCGAGTTCTGTCCCCCCTGCACCGACTGATCCGCGACCTCGTCGGCCAGGGCATCACCGAAGGGGTCTTCGACCCCGGACTCGACGTCAGCGCTGCGGCGGCCATAGTCATGCAGACCATGATCGGCGCCCTCCGGTTACGTTGGCTGGGAAGCGAATTGAACGGGACGCCGATCGAGTCGGGTCAACTGTACGACTTCTGCAGCCGTGCCCTCGGGATCCGCGACACGGGCCATGAAACGGCCGAACCCACGTTGGCCGAGCTGTTCGCCCAAATCGGTCTGCGCCAGGCCAGTTTCCACGACGGCGAGTTCGCGATGACCATGCCGGTGAGCCCGCAAGTGGTCAACACCTCCGGCGCTTTTCAGGGCGGCCTGCTCGCGACGCTCGCCGATGTCGCAGGCGGCCAGCTCGGGATGGAATACCTGAAACCCGGCACCGCCATGACGACTTCCGATCTCGTCATCCGCTACCTGCGGCCGATCAGGCAAGGCTCAGCGCTGGCGGTGCCCAAGGTGCTGCGTGCCGGACGCCGCTCACTGGTCATGCAGATCGACATATTCGGTGACAGCGACAGCGAACTGGCGGCCACGGCAACGGTGAACTTCGCCATCGTCAATCTCCCCACCGACCAAGCCTCCGCCGGCGACTAACGCCGACCCTCGCAAGATGGTAATACCGTTACCGTCCTCAGAGATCCAGCCTTCGCAGGGATGTACGAGCCGCAGGAAGCGCTGACCAAATTCCTGCCGGACCACCGCAAGAACGTCATCCCGGACCGAATCATTTGAGTTCGGGCCGATCTTTGCGTTCCGCCAAATTCGGCATGGGCGTCTGCTATACCTATGGCAACAGTGGTCGATCCGGGCGCATACGGGGCATCCAGCGGGGGGTTATCCGGCGCTATCAAAATGGGGGTGCACGATGAATCTTGGTCCGTCCAACTCGTTTTGCGCGCCGGTGCCGTTAAGCAATCAGTTGTCTTCCAAGCTTGGCGAGCCGAACAGCGCGCTGCGGGCCACCACGATACGTAACGGCTCCGTGGTGGTTATCCGCGCCGGCGGCGAAGTCGATGCCGCCAACGAACACACCTGGCATCGGCTGCTCACCGAGGCTGCCGCAGTCGCCTCCCAACCCGGAGTGCTCGTCGTCGACGTCAACGGCCTCGACTTCATGGGCTGCTGCGCCTTCACCGTCTTGGCCGACGAAGC
>JAVROG010000498.1:0-13315 GCA_032162865.1 Mycobacterium sp.
GGCGCCGTCTGTCGCGAGTCGGCCTCGGTCCCAAGGTTCTGCGCGGCCGAGCCGATGGGGACGAAGTCGACATCGAAGCTCTCATCGATCTTTTCGTCGATTTGCGCAGCGGTTACTCACCACCGGAACACGTCTACCTGGAGCGCCGCAAACTTGCTCGCAATCTCGGCGTGCTCATCCTGCTCGATGCCTCCGGCTCCGCCACCGATACCGATTCGGAAGGCCTCGCCGTACACGACCACCAGCGGCGGGCGGCTGCCACACTAGCCGTCACACTTGAAGAACTGGGTGACCGCGTCGCGGTCTACGCATTCCGGTCGCAGGGCCGACACGCGGTCCATCTGCCGGCGATCAAGACGTTCGGACAACGCTTCGGCGCCGTCGGGCGGGCGCGGCTCAACCAACTCGAACCGTCGAACTACACCCGCCTCGGCGCCGGCATCCGCGGTGCGGGTGAGATTCTCCAGACCGAGGCCGGCACGCCAAATAGGTTGCTGGTCGTCCTCTCGGATGGTTTCCCGTACGACGATGGCTACGAGGGTCGTTACGCGGAAGCCGACTCCGCAAAGGCCCTCGAAGAGCTCCGCACGGACGGGGTTGCCTGCCTGTGTCTTTCGATCGGCGCCCCTGACATCGAGGCGCTCGAACGCGTCTTCGGATCCGCCAGCTATGCCAGCGCGGCGACCCTGGCCGAGTTGAGCCCGCGGATGGATGAGTTGTTCCTGTCTTCGCTGCGTGAACTCGCAGCGCCGAAAGCTACTGCAGGGATGAGACATTGAAGGTGTTGTTGACAGGCGCGATGGGCAACATCGGCTTTTACACGTTGGAGGCATTGCTCGTCGAAGGCCACGATGTCGTCGCCTTCGACCTTGAATCACGCAGGGCGCGCCAACTCGCATCCGGCTTCGACGGCCGAGTGCGCATCGCGTGGGGCGACATCACCAATCCGGAATCGGTCCGACACGCTCTCGAGGGCGTGGACGCGGTGATCCATCTGGCGGCCATCATTCCTCCCGCCACGGACCGAGTACCCGATCTCGCCCGGAAGGTTAATGTCGACGGCGCGCGCAATCTGATTGCGCAGATGGAGTCCTCGGCCACCGCCAAGAGGCTGGTCTTCGCGTCGTCGGTGGGCATCTTCGGTGACATCCAGGATCGTACGCCACCACTGCGTGTTGATACGCCGGTCTCGCCGACCGACGAGTATGGGCGCCATAAGGCGTTGTGCGAGAAAGCGATCCAACAGTCGCGGCTGCAGTGGAGCATCCTGCGGCTTGCGGCGGTGACGCCAATACACCTGCAGGCGCAGGATCCGAGCATCATGTTCGAGTTCAGCCCCGATGCGCGGTTCGAGTTCCTCCATCCCGCCGACGCCGGAACGGCTTTTGCGCGGGCGGTGGCTTGTGCGGAGTCGATCGAGAAGACGCTCTACATCGCCGGCGGCGAAAGCTGCCGCATGACCTATTACGACTTCACCAACGCATTGATGAATGCCATCGGGATCGGCCCCATTCCGATCGACGCGTTCGTGCGACGGGAGCCTGCCCGCTTCTTCGGCGACTGGGTGGACACCGAGGAGAGCCAGCGCCTCCTTCAGTACCAGAAACGAGGGCTCAACGAGCAACTGGAAGACATGAAGAAGGACTTCGGCTTGCTGGTGCCCATTATCCGTCTCGTGCGCCCGCTAGCGACTTGGTTCGTGATCCGCAGCTCTGCTTACCGCAAGGAGAACCGGCGTATCGGTGTGGGCTAACCGGGCAGAGTCGCGGGACATAACATTCTCAGCCCTGCATGTAACCGCCGGCGTCGACGGGTATTGACTGTCCCGTGATCGTCCGGCTTTCATCGCTGGCGAGGAAGAGCGCGAGATTGGCGACATCGTCTGGTGAGGAAATATCTTGCAGCGCAACGCCTCGCAGAACCCGGGCACGGACTGCTTCGTAGTCGACGCCTTGTTCTACGGCAGTTCGCTTCACCCAGTTGCGCCATAGCTCGGTGTCAATGCTGCCGGGCACAATGCAGTTGCAGCGGATGCCGTACGGGCCGACTTCAAGTGCGACAGCCTTGGTGAACGCGCGCAGCGAGGCTTTCGCGGTGACGTAGTGCGTCTTGCGGACCATCCCGTTGTAGCCGACGGTCGAAGAGAAGTTGAGTATTACCCCTGAACCACGTTCCAACATCGACTGTTTCACGACCTCGCGCGTGCAGAGCATCGCCGCGGTCACATCCACGGCGATTGTGGCATTCCAATTCTCAAGCGTCTGCTCCCAGATCCACAAATCGGTTCCAGGTGTCGCGGCGTTGTTGCACATGATGTCTACGTGGCCGAACTCTTCGACTGCCCGCGAGACCATCGCTGTGACGTCCTCTTCGTTTGTGACGTCGGCGCGCATGGCGATGGCGTTGCCTCCGGCCTCCGCGGCGGCTTGCTGGACTAGTTCCTCGCGACGCGCGGTGAGCAACACGCGAGCGCCCTCGCGGATAAACGTCTTCGCCATCACCGGCCCGAGTCCGGTACTGGCGCCGGTGATGATCGCGACTTTGTCTGCCAGTCGTCCCGCACTCATTTCGCGCCCTCGCCGAACAATTCGGTCAGTGTGGCGCTGAAAAGTTCACGCCCGACGCCGGTTTCGTCAAGGAGTCGATTGGTGCGCCGACGTACCCGCCACCCCTCCTCGGTGCGCGCGAGATCCCAGCGGACCGCGCTGGCGCGCCAGAGAAAGAAGCGGTCACCTTCTCTTCTCACGATGAGCGAATAGTTGAGGGTAGTGGCCTCGTTGCCGTCGAGGTCGATGAGAAGGGGTCCGGCGAAGTGCGCGATGCCCGCCGCGATCAGGTTCTGGTGGCTCTTGCTTTGGAGCATTGCATCGACGCCGGCGCTGCCCTGGTGGGGCTTCCCATTGGCGTCCCAGTCGTAGACGCCCTCCTCAAGCCACAATTGGCCAGCGAACGCTGTCAGCCCGGCGTCGGCCGCCGGACCGTAGGACATGATCAGCCGGGTGATGGCCGATTCGTCCTCGAGTCGGCGGAGCCGAGCGTGTAGTTCGGCCAATGAGTCATGTCCCATCGCATTCTTCCTTTCCGTCGTGCTCCTAATGTGGCGACGACGCGACATCCTCGAGCAGCCGCTTGGGGTGCACACCTTCGACCATGCCGACAAAAGGCGGGTGGATGCTGTACCCCAGCATCCGGCGCAGGTCTTCGGAAAGCAGCTGGACCGTTTCGCGCGGGGTCGAGAGGGTGAAGTTCTCCTGGGGTCGCAGCCATGGTTCGCAGTACTGCGCGGTGACCGCCAGGCGGGACTGGTCCGAATGGTTGTCGCCACCCCCATGCCACAGGGTGCCGACGAAGAACACACACGAACCGGGCGGCATCACCACGCTGATCCCGCGATCTCCGTCGGTGGGTCGACGATTGGAGTCCCAGTGGTGGCTACCGGGAATCACTACCGTGGCGCCGTTGTCGTCGGTGAAGGCATCGATGGCCCAGATGGTGGCGGCACTCAGCGGTGGGCGGGGCCGCGGTATTGGGTACATGCCGTCGTCGTGGTGCAGAAGCTGGGCCTGCTCACCGGGGTTGATGTCGATCGCTTGGAGTTGGGAGAGCAGGTAATTGGGTAGGAGCAGCCGGTCGAGGAGCGCCAGCACCCGTGGGTGCTCGACCAGCGGGTCGCAGACGCGGGTTTTGTTGAGAATGTTGTAGAGCCGCCGGGTGCGTAAACCCTCAAAGGTGTTGCGGCCGCTCTTGTTCAGGTGCGGACCCACTGCCGCTTTGATCTCCGCGCAGGCCACAGCGGTGAGCAGGCCCTTCAAGATGATGTATCCGTCGCGTTCGACGGCAGCCAGGTCGGCGTCGACGACCGAGGGATCGACGGAGGCGCCACTGCTGGCGGTGAACTGGTACCGGCCGGCCAGATCGGTTGCCAGGTCGTCGACCGATTCAATGGTTCGTGCTCCGGAAGGATTGCGCGACAATGGTTTTCCTTTCAACTTTGGGGCAGACCGACCGCGCCGGACACAAATGCCCACAGCTGGTCGACGACAGATTCGGCGGGCGGCCGGGGAACCCGGGTCAGACACACCGCGACGACGGCGTTGGTACCGCCGAGGGTTGCCGCCGCCATGAATTCCGGGTCGCGCTCGGCGGGGAGTTCGCCGCCGCGTTGCGCCTGGGCCATGTTGCGGGCGCCGACCTCGATCAGTTCGTGCAGATGACGGGTGTTGGCGGCGGCAACCTCTGCGTCACCGAATCCGGCGAGCACCATTGGTGCGACCGGTTCCTCGTAGAGGAAGGCCACCCAATCCCGGATGCGTTGCAACTCACGCTCCGCCCAGGTCGGGGCGTCATAGCTGCGCATCGCCGCTGCGTGGCCGAGTCGCTGGTAAAACGCCTCCTGCACGGCGATGAGCAGTCCGGTCCGATTGACGAAGTACCGGTAGGGCAGCCCCACGCTCACCTCTGCTCGGCGGGCAACCGCCGCCACCTCGATCTCGCCGGTCTGGGCCAGTTCGTCGGTGGCCGCGTAGAGCAGTTTGTCCCGTGCGATCGCGCCTCGCGATTGCATCTGTGCCGCCATGGGACAACCGTAAGTTGAGTTCAACTCAAAAACAAGACCTGGCTCGTACCCAGCGTTGACTCGGCGCTACCGGCCGGACACCATAGTCTGACGATCTCCGACTGGAGATCTACGACTCAAGAGCCCGGGCAGTGCCGTCGCCGGCGTTCTAAATCGAACGAGGCGATGCGAAACCCGCTGTAACCGAATGGCAGTCATTTGACGACGTGTCCTCGCCACATCGCGAGAACGCTCCCTCGACCCTAATTCCTCGAAGAAGGATCAACATGGCAACTTCATCAACGCAGGACAAGCCGGATCACCCAGAGGTGAAGCGCGACATTTTGCCCATTCCGGACATGACTCACATCGGTCTGACGACCTACGACGCAAAGGACCCAGACACCAGCTATCCGCCGATCAAGGATGTGCGGCCGCCCCGGAGCGCGCCCAACGTGCTGGTGGTGTTGCTCGACGATGTGGGTTTTGGCGCCAGCAGCGCATTCGGGGGGCCGTGTCAGACCCCGAATTTTGAGAAGCTCGCTTCAGGCGGCTTGAAATACACCAGAATGCACACCACGGCGTTGTGCTCGCCGACGCGGCAGGCCCTGCTCACCGGCCGCAACCATCATTCGGCGGGCATGGGCAACATCACCGAAACTGCTACCGCCGCACCCGGTTACACCTCGGTGCTACCGAACACAAAAGCACCACTGGCGGTCACGCTGAAGCTCAACGGCTATTCGACCGCGCAGTTCGGCAAGTGCCACGAGGTCCCTGTCTGGCAGACCAGTCCGGCGGGACCGTTCACCGCGTGGCCGACCGGCGGCGGCGGATTCGAATACTTCTACGGCTTCATCGGCGGGGAAAACAATCAATGGGACCCGGCCCTGTATGAGGGCACCACCCCGATCGAACCCCCGAAGACGCCGGCCGAGGGATATCACCTAACCGAGGATCTGGCCGACAAGGCGATCAACTGGGTGCGCCAGCAGAAAGCACTCCTGCCTGACAAGCCGTTCTTCATGTACTTCGCACCCGGCGCCACCCACGCGCCGCACCAGGTGCCTAAAGAGTGGATCGACAAGTACCAGGGCAAGTTCGCCCACGGCTGGGACCGGCAACGTGAGATCACCTTCGAGCGGCAAAAGGAACTCGGCGTCATCCCGCCCGATGCGGTGCTGACCCCACGCCACGCCGAGATCCCGGCCTGGGACGAAATGGATCCCCAACTTAAGCCGGTGCTGGAGCGCGAAATGGAGGTGTACGCCGCATTCATGGAGCACACCGACCATCACGTCGGCCGGTTGCTCGATGCTCTCGAACCGATACTGGACGACACGCTCGTCTACCTCTTCGTCGGCGATAACGGTGCCTCGGCGGAGGGCACGCTGCAGGGCGCATTCAACGAGATGGCCAACTTCAATGGCATGGCCGATCTCGAGACGCCCGAATTTCTGATGTCCAAGCTCGACGAGTTCGGCGGCGAGGGGTCCTACGGTCACTACGCGGTGGGCTGGGCTTGGGCGATGGACACGCCCTATCAGTGGACCAAGCAGGTGGCCTCACACTGGGGCGGTACCCGTAACGGCACAATTGTGCACTGGCCCAAGGGGATCGAGGACAAGGGCGGCACACGTAGCCAGTTCACCCATGTCATCGATGTGGCACCGACGGTGTTGGAGGCAGCCGGGATACCGCAGCCAACGTTTGTCAACGGAGTCATGCAGAGTCCGTATGAGGGCACCAGCATGCTGTACAGCTTCAACGACGCTGACGCCCCCGAGCGGCACGAGACCCAGTATTTCGAGATGTTCTGCAATCGAGGCATTTACCACAAAGGCTGGAGCGCGGTCACCAAGCATCGCACGCCCTGGCAGATGAGCGGGCAGGCCATGCCTGCCTTCGATGACGACGTCTGGGAGCTCTACGACGGCAGCTCCGACTGGACGCAGGCCAAGGATCTCTCCAAAGAGAATCCGGATAAACTCCATGAACTCCAACGCCTTTGGCTGATCGAAGCGGTCAAGTACAACGTGCTCCCACTCGATGACCGACAGATCGAACGCATCAACCCCACCTTGGCGGGTCGCCCCAGCCTCATCAAGGGCAACTCGCAGTTGCTGTTTGCCGGCATGGGGCGGCTGTCGGAGAACAGTGTGGTCGACATCAAGAACAAATCATTCGCTGTGACATCCGAATTGGAGGTGCCATCGGGTGGCGCCCAGGGGGTGATCATCGCCCAGGGCGGCCGGTTCGGCGGCTGGAGCTTGTACGCCAAAGAAGGTAGAGCCAAGTTCCATTACAACGTGCTCGGCATTAAGGCATACGACATCGAAGCCACCGAGCCGATCCCGGCCGGTAAGACCCAGGTGCGTTTGGAGTTCGCCTACGACGGCGGCGGCATGGGCAAGGGCGGTGACGTCACCCTGTACTACGCCGGCAAGGAAGTCGGTAAGGGGCGCGTCGACCAAACCCAAGGCTTCATCTTCTCCGCCGACGAGACGACCGACGTGGGCTACGAATCGGGCACCACCGTCAGCCCCGACTACACCGCACATACCAGCAGATTCAACGGCAAAATCGATTGGATCCGAATCGATCTCGGAGAGGACGCCAAAGACGCCGACCACTACATCGAACCCGATGAGCGCTTCCGGATTGCGATGGCGCGGCAGTAGTGTCTCTCAGCCTGACTAGTGCATCACATCGGGACTGTCACGGAATACTGTTCGCGCAGCACCCTTTTGAGGATCTTGCCCGTCGGGTTGCGTGGAATGGCCTCGGCGAAGATCACTTTCTTCGGCAACTTGTAGCGCGCGAGTCTTGTTCCGCAGAACTCGACGATTTGTTGTTCGCTGACCTCGCTCTGGTCGGCAACGACGATGGCGCAGGCGATCTCGCCCCACTTTTCGTCGGCCAAACCGATGACCGCTACCTCGCTGACCCCGGGAATGCCGATGATCACGCTCTCGATCTCCGCCGGGTAGACGTTCTCGCCGCCGGAAATGATCATGTCCTTCAGCCGATCCTTGATGAAGAGATAACCCTCATCATCAATTTCGCCGATGTCGCCGGTACGGAACCAGCCGTTGTCGAAAGCGTCGCGGGTGGCGTCTGGTCGATTCCAATATTCCTTGAGCAGGATGTCGGACTTGATCACGACTTCACCTTCGCCTCGTTCGCTGATCACGCCATCGTCACTGCGCACGCGAACGTCGGTGAACATCGTGGCCCGTCCGGCCGAGCCGGCCTTGCGCAGCGCGTCCTCGCTGAGCAAAAGTGTTCCGCCACCGCATGATTCGGTGAGCGCGTAACCCTGGACGACCTCCATGTTCTTGGCGGCATACAGCTTGATCAGGGCCTCCGGCATGGGCGCCCCTCCGGTGATGAAGTAGCGAAAGTCAGGCGCGTCGAGTTCGGCGAACTGGGGCACTTGGCGCATGAAGTTGAGGATTGCTGGCACGGCCCCACCAATCGAGACCCGTTCATCGACGATCAATGACCACACCTTCATCGCATCGAATTGCGGCATCGAGATGAGGCTGGCTCCGCGCATGGCGCAGAAGATGACCGTCGTCAACGCCGCCACATGGAACATCGGCAGCGGTAGCAGTAGGCGGTCCTGGTAGCGCACGTCAATCGTCGCGCACCATGCACTCGCCGCCGAGTGCACCGAGTCGTGGGTATGCACCACACCCTTCGGATGTCCGGTGGTGCCCGACGTGTACATGATGAACAAGTTGTCGGCGCCACCATATTCGCTGGCCGGTTCGGTGGCAGCTGAGACCTTCAGGCGTTCGCCGAGAGAGTCAACTCCGCCCGCTGCCGCTACCCAGTCGCTGACCGCACAACAAGATTCGGTATCCGCCTTGATGGCGTCAACTACCGTTGCCGACGCGTCACCGTAGATCACTACTCTGCTGCCACTGTCGGACAGAATGAAAGCCACCTCGGGCGCCGCGAGGCGCGTATTGAGGGGTACCGCCACCGCCCCGATCTTGGCGGCGCCATAAAACAGGCAGCAGAACTCCACACTATTGGGCATCAGAAGCGCCACGCGATCGCCTTCGCCGATCCCGAGCGAGGTGAGCAGGTTGGCGCACCGGTTCGCCAGAGCGTTCATCTCTGCGTAGGTCATGCGGACGTTGGTGGATGGCTCGACGTAAGCCTCGAGCTGCGGCGAAACGGTGGCGCGTTGTCTGAGCATGGAGCCAATGTTCTTCATGGGGTTCTCGAATTCGATGTGGGAGTTGTTATACCAGAGTCGATTTGGAGCTCACTGAATGCCTGTTCAATCAGTTCGGCAAGCCGGAAGGGCTCGTGGACAGCTTCCGGCGCCGCGCCGATGGCGATGCAGAGCTCGGTGTTGAAGCTGGCAAAGCTGACGTTGAGTCCGGCGCCGGGAGGCACGATGGGTAAGCCGTGGAATGCAACCAACGGCGCGCCGGCGAGGTAGAGCTGCTCGGTCGGCCCCTTCATGTTCGAGATCACCAGGTTGGCGCTCGGCACCTTGTCGAGCCAGGGCACGGTATCCGATAGGGTCAGGCTGCCCATCAGAAAGAGCGCGTAGACCTGGCGCGACGTCGTTTGCATGCCGCGGCCCTTGTCCTTTGCACTCGTTGTGGCTGCGTTGATTTCCTTAAGGCGCTCAAGGAGACTCGCTTCGGGTGCACCCATGGGGATCAGGTCGGCGCTCACCTGATTGCCACCACCCCCGCCCGCTTTGTCACGCAGCGACATGGGCATGAAAGCCACGAGAGGCACGTCGGTGGGAACCCGGTGCTCGCCGAGGTAGTGATGCAGCGCGTCGTCGATGATGGTCATGACCACGTCGTTGACGGAAGTGTCGGTCGCCTTGGCGAGGGCTTTGACGTCGGCGATTGGCAACTTTACGTCCGCGTAGGCGCGCGCCGCCGATTTCGGCGTGTTATTGAAGAGTGTCCGTCGCGCGGTGAAGGGCAGAGACGCCTTGCGCGCCTTCAGGTTCAATGATTGTGCGCCGAGATCTACCAGGTCTGCACCCACCCCGAGAACGCCGCCGGGCAGCTTGCTCACTCCGCTGAGCATGCCTTGCAGTCGCTCTGCGCGAGACACGATGGCGCGTGTTCGGTGTGGCCGGTCAGCGCTCTCAAACGACATCCAGGGACCGTCCAACGCCTCGCTGTCCGGTGAATCGCTCAAGAAATTGCGCATGGCCCGCAGCCCACCTTCACCGTCGATGAGCGAGTGGTGCACCTTGAGCATGACAGCGATCTTGTCGTTCTCGATACCGTCGATGATGTAGCACTCCCAGAGCGGGTGTCCCCGGTCGAGCAGGCTGGTGTTGAGGAACGAGACCGTTTCGTGAAACTGCTGCATGGAACCCGGTGCGGGGATGGCGATGTGCCGAATGTGATAGTTCATGTCCGGCTCGACGGTTTCCCACGCCGCGACATCTCGGCCGAGCCATTTCAGCTTGTGATTGAAGGGCTTTGCCGCCTGGCTGTGCCGATAGGCGTCAAAAAGGCGCGGTCCGAATGAAGACTCCTGTCCGGTGGGCTTCTGGAAGATGGTGAAGGCGGCCATGTGATTTGGCCGGTTGGGTTTCTCCAGCAGCAGGAAGGACAGATCGGTCGGGCTGATGCGGGTCATGTAGCCAGCTCCTTGTGGGTATTCAGGTTTGGTGTGGCCTGCGCACGGGCGACCGCGAGCAGCTCGTCGAGCGAAGCCCGGAAGCCGCGGACCAACTCCCATGTGTCGGGAACGGCGATTGCATCGGCAAGGACGCACAGGTTGAACTGGTCGCAGTAGCTCCAGACGGTGAAGTTCAGTGTCGCGCCGTGGGTGATCTGCCCGGTGGAGAACCAGCTGTCCACCCGCCAGCGGCCGAGGTACCGCGGCTCGCGCGGCCCCGGCACGTTGGACATGACCACGTTCTTGAATGTGTCGAAGCGTCCCTTGGTCCGCGCGTTGCCACGCGCAAGCGCCGAGATGAGGCGGCCGGGCAGCAGCTCGACCACCGCACCGATGTCGGCTTCCTTGATCAGGGCGAAGTGCTCCTTTGCCGCGTCGGCGGCAACGCTCGTCGCGCGCAGTCGCTCGAGCGGGTCGGCGATCTGAGCCTGCAGCCAGATGTAGTCCACCGACGAGTAGTTGCCCGGCTGGGTGCGTTCGGCCGCTGACACCATCGTGAGCGGCATCGTGCCCACCATCGCCTCGTTGGGCGGTGAGCCGGCCAGCTTGAGGTGCTGGCGAACGCTGCCGGCGACGCACGCCATGAAGACGTCGTTGATCGTGCCGCCAAGCGCCGTTTTCACCTCGCGTACTTCGGCGAGCGGAAACGTCTCGCAGGAGAAACGTCGGCTGCGCGACAGCCCGCACTGGAACGGTCCAGGCGGTGTGGAGCGGTCGAAGGTGGACGGGACGCGTCGCTGGCCGCCTTCGGCGAACTCGCGCTCGATGCGCACCCGGTCGCGCACGGCCCGCGCGGTCGGCGCCACTCTGCCGAGCCTGGCAGGCAGGTCTCGCAACGCCCAACCCAGGCGCTGCCTTGTCGACGGCAGCGGTTGCGGTGTCCACGGGGCCGGAACCACCGCGGCATCGTCGGGTGTGTCGTTGTAGAACGAGCCGAGCATGTCCAGCACGCCGATGCCGTCGGTGTAGGCATGGTGCAGCAGCATCACGAGGGCGACGCGGCCGCCTTCGAGGCCCTCGACGACCCAGACCTGCCAGAGCGGCCGGTCGCGATCCAGCGGGTGGGCGTATACCTGCTCAACCAACGTGCAGAACTCCTCCATCCCACCTGGAGCGGGACATACGACTCGGCGCAGGTGCGCGTCGAGGTCGAACTCGGGGTCCTCAACCCAGATCGGGTGATGCAGGCCCAGTGGCGTCGGCAGGTACCGCAGCCGCAAGACGGGGAGCAGGTGGGTGCGTTCCTCGAACATCCGCCGTGCCTTCGGCCATGACCAGCCGTCGGGATCTGTCGACGGGTCGAGCACGCTGATCTTGAGCGTGTGGTTGTAGGCGCTGCCGCCATCGAGGGACAGCATCAGTGCATCGACACCGTTGAGTCTTCTCATCGTGTTCGGTTCTCCTCCACGTCTTATTACGAGGACCCTAAGCCTTTGATGACATAGTGTCAATAATTAGTGACGGAGTGTCATTAGCTATTGACGTGATGTCGTTAATGACCTACTGTTGGCTCCCATGACACCTACGAAGAAGTCGACCAACGCACGGACACTCGACACAGATCTCACGGTGGCCGTGACCGGGCCGACCGGGGAGGTCGGGCGCTCGCTGCTTGCCGCACTAGAAGGCTCAGATCAGGTCAAGCGGGTGCTGGGCATGGCGCGACGCCCGTTCGACCCGGCCGAATTCGGCTGGAAGAAGGTCGAATATCGCCGTGGTGACGTGCTGGACCGTTCGACTGTGGACGAGCTCGTCGCCGAAGCGGACGTCGTGGTGCATCTCGCGTTCATCATTTTCGGCGATCGTGAGGAGACACGAACGGTAAACCTGCAGGGCTCGCGCAACGTGTTCGAGGCGTGCGTGGCGGCGGGGACGCGCCGGCTCGTCTACACGTCTTCTATCGCGGCATACGGCTTTCACCCCGATAATCCCGAGCTTGTGACGGAGGACGTCAAACCACGGGGAACGGAGGAGTTCTACTACTCGGCGCAGAAGGCCGAACTCGAAGCACTGTTCCACGAGCTGATCGACGGCTCCGGCATCGAGGCGTACATCTTGCGGCCGAGCATTGTCGGGGGACGCGACGCACCGGCGCTGATCAACGACGTCGTCAAGCGCTTCCAGCTCGGCGGGCGCCTGCCGCTGGAACGCGACCTCATCCGGGCCATCCCGGGTGCATCTCCGGTGATACCGGAGGCTGGGACCTCGTTTCAGCTCGTGCACCACGACGACTGCGCCGACGCCGTCCTCGCTGCAATCGAGGGCCGCGGAGCCCCGGGCATCTATAACCTCGCGGGAGACGGCGCGGTCACGATGACAGATATCGCACGCGAGATTGGCTGGCGGACAGTCCCATTGCCGGGTGTGGCTGTCAAGGCGTTGGTCGGGTTGGTGACACGGCTGGGGCGCCTACTCCCGCAAGAGCTTGCTTGGGTCAACGTCGCACGGCGATCCGTGATCATGGACACCGCAAAGGCGCGCCGCGAACTCGGCTGGCGCCCGAGCCACGATGCGGCGGAGACCATGCGCGAGACCATCGCCGGCGCAAAAGCCGCCGGGATCATCTGATCGCATCGATGATTGTCGACGTCATGTCACTAAGCTCGCCTCCCGCTCCCGCCGCTACGCTGGCTTCAATGACTGCGAAGCCGCGCATACGACGCAAGCCCGAAGACGCCGAGCGCGCGATACTCGATGCAACGGAGACGTTGCTCAAGGAGATCCGCTTCCGCGATCTCACGGTCGATGCCGTCGCGGCGGCGGCGAACATGCGAAGGTCGAATTTCTACAATTACTTCAAGGACCGCAACGAACTGATCATGCGTCTCGTCGATCGGATCGGGGACGAGATGTTCGCGGCCACGCGACTTTGGCTCGAAAGTGAGGACCCCGATCGCGTCGCCGCATTGCGGCAAGGGTTGCGCGATGTCGTCCGGATCTGGAGCCGGCACGCCGTCGTGCTGGCGGCAATCAACGAGGCTTCTTATCACGACGAGGCTGCGCAGCGGTACTACCGCGGCGGTGTCGTTCAGCGGTACATCGATCAGATCGCCAAGCTCATTCGCCGTGAAAAGCGTCAGGGCC
>JAVROG010000499.1:0-3862 GCA_032162865.1 Mycobacterium sp.
AAGACCTGGATGTCGAGCGCTGTTACGGCGACATCTTCGACGACGCGGCGCTGCAGGAGGCCATGTCCGGTTGCGACGTCGTCTATTACTGCGTGGTCGATGCCCGGATGTGGCTGCGCGACCCGGCACCGCTATTCCGCACCAACGTCGAAGGCCTGCAACACGTGCTCGACGCGGCTGTCGCGGCGCAGCTGCGCAAGTTTGTGTTCACCAGCAGCACGGGAACACTGGCGATCAACAACCAGCGTCCCGTCACCGAGGAAGATCCGCACAACTGGAATGACGGTGGCCCCTATATCGAATCCCGAATGGCCGCTGAGGATCTGGTGCTGCGCTACGCACGGGAAAAAGGGCTGCCCGCGGTGGCGCTGTGCATCTCCACCACCTACGGTCCGCGCGACTGGGGCCCGACCCCACATGGTGCGGTCATCGGTCAGATCGCCAACGGGCGATTCCCGTTTTACATGGGCTTCTCCTCGGAGATCGTCGGCATCGAAGACGCCGCCCGGGCAATGCTTCTCGCGGGCGACAAAGGCCGCGACGGCCACCGCTACATCATCTCCGACCGGTACATGAGCACCAAGGAACTCCACCAGATCGCGGCCCGCGCCGTCGGCCGACGCGCACCGGCTATCCCGGTTCCGATGGCGGTCATGTACGCCGCTTCCCGCGTCAACGACCTCGCCGCGCGATTACTGAACCGGGACCTGCCCATGGCCTACGTCGGCGCCCGCATGGCAGCGCTGATGTCGCCACTGGACCACAGCAAGGCCGAACGCGAACTCGGTTGGAAGCCCGAGCCTGTCGAGGAGTCGATCGTGAAGGCCGCGATATGGTTTGCCGAACAGTCAGCCGATTAGGTCCCTACCCGGCTGGTCCCAGTGGTCCAGATTGACCGCATCGGCAAGTGGACGCCGTCGTACCGACCCGTGTCTGCCCTTGGGCCATCCGACCACGATGTGACCGGCCAGCATCCAATCATCTGGCACCCCAACGGCTTTCCGCAACAGCTGCTCACCGCCATAGGACGCCCAGCTGGTCATGCAGGCACCAAGACCCTGCGCGCGGGCGGCCAGCAGGAAGTTCTGCATGGCCGGAAAGATCGACCCGCCGAGTAACAGCTCGGAGGCGGTCGGGTAGCGGATCTGGGCGAACAGCACTGACGTGAATTCCCCAGCCCGGTCATGTAATTCGTAGGTCGCGCGGTTGGTGCGGGCGCGCCGGCTGCTGTCGTCCGGCGCGGGCCGGCTCATGCCGTAGACCGGTTCGATCACCTGGAGTGCCTGCGCTGCGGCCTCGGCTACTACGGCCCGCATTTCGGGCGATCGCAGCACGACGAAGCGCCAGCCTTGCGCGTTGGCGCCCGAGGGTGCCCACCTGGCCGCGTCCAGGCACCGGGTCAGCGTGGCGTCATCGACTGGCTCGTCGGTGAAGCGCCGGATGGTGCGCGCGGTCGACATCACCTCCCAGACGTCGTCGCTTGCTCCGGTCATTCCTGGCACGTTAGTGCACGTCGCTACAACTCAGACGCGAGCACCTGCTGCATGCGCTCCTCACTTGGGAGCACCGGACCGTCGTCGAGCGGTTCCGCGATACCGAGTTCGGCAAGCCCCATGTTGGTCAGCAGCGAGGTGCCGTAGGAAGCCAGGACGAGCTTCTGATCGTCGCTGTGGCCGGCGTCGATGAGCATTGCGCCGATGAGGCAGATGACGGCCATCTTGTAGGCGTTGAAAGCGCGGTACCACGAGCGGTTCTCGACCTTGATGCCGCTGACCTGCTCGTAGTACGCTAGCAGGTCCTCGATGGACAGCGCGGCGGGATGACTGGTGATCCCGACCGGCTGGGCCCAGAGCATCTCGAGCCATCCGATGTCGGTCAGCGGGTCACCGACTGTGCTCATCTCCCAGTCGAACACAGCGCTGACTTCACCACCGGTAAACGCGAAGTTGCCCGGCTTGGCGTCACCGTGCACCAGGGTGATGCGCGGGCAGGGTTTGGGCTTGCTGTCGGTCAAGGCCTCCAGGAGACGCTCCAGCGCAGGCAGTGGGCCACGATTGACCCGGTGCATTTCGGCGGCCCAGCGGTTGAGTTCGCGGTCGAGGTGTCCATGACCTTCGTCGAGTGCATCGAGACCGGTCTGCTCGAGATCGACCGCGTGGATCACTGCGATTTGTTCGGCCAGGCTCCGGCACATCCGCGCGACGGTTTCGTCGTTGGCGGTGGGCGCTTCCATTTCGTAAACGTCGCCGCCGACGCGTTCCATCACCAGGAAGGGACGGCCGAGAACCTCGCCGGTGTCCTCGAGCCACAGCGTTGGTGGTACTCGAACGTCGGTGTCCGCCAGCGCGCGCAGGATCGTGAACTGCCGTGCCAGGTCGTACGGCTCCAGCAGCGACGGCGGTTCGGGCCGCAGCCGCAGCACCAAGTCCCGCCTGGTACCGGCCGTCACGACTGTCAGCATCATCATCTCGGCGGAGTGTCCGAAGTCGACTCGGTCGAGCCCTTCGACGGAAACATCATCGGGATTGGGCAGTTTCGTGCGGAGCCAGGCGGTCAATCGCTCAGCTACGTTGGCGTCCAGACTCATTCACGCGCTCCTTCGTCTGATAGCCGATCGACCGGGGTCCTGTCCTGAGTGAAGGCCGACATGTCCATCGCGGTCCAGTTCGGATAGCGCCGATAACCCTGCCCACCCAGCAGCAGCTCGAATACGCCCCATCCAGCGGACCCCTCAAGGTCGAAGCGCATCAGCTGGTCCAGAGCCATCGACTTGCCCTCGGTCTCGCCAAGTTGCTCGGGATCGTTACTGTCCCATTGAAAGTGGATGAAGTACGCCCCCTCTCCCAGATCCTGGAAATTGCAGTGCGCCATCGGCAGGCCGTAGTAGGCATTGACGGCCTGATGCCGCGCCTCGGCGGTGACCCGGTAGGTCTTGCCGTCCTCGTCGGTGAAGGCAAGCACCGCACGGGCAGGCCGCTTGCGGTCGCCGTCGAACTCGATGTCGTGCTCGATCTTGACGAACCGTTTCGACAGCGTGCCATCGTTGTTGGTGATACCGCCATCCACGTAATGAATTGCACCGTCTGATGATTCGATGATCCAGGCTTCGATGGCACGGTCCTCGAACCCCGCGTCCAGCCACAACCAGAAATCGATCTGGTCCGAGACCCGGACCCCGAAGGTGCGGTCCCGGCCGCCGTGGAAGCCGTCGACGCTGATGCGCTCACCGTCGATTCGCACCCATCCGGTCCACCGCCCCGGTTCCTTCATGTGGTACATGTCGGCGAGCATCCGGCCTTCAGTGTCGCGCACGTTCATCGGGAGCAGTTCCCACATGGGAGCGGTGGGCTCGTAGTAGAGCTCCCATTCGATGCCCGAATCGTTGTGCTCGACATCGAGGCGCCATTTCTTCAGTGGCTCAACACACGTCCAGCGCATGGGACCGGCATGTAGATCGTTTCGGTCGTTGGCGGCCACGGGTCGGCCGGCCAGCAGGTCCCAGTGCCGTCCATCGGCGAGGCTGACCTTGACGTAACCCAGACCAGTGCCGGTGTTGGGGTTGTTGCCGTAGCCGCTGGCCAACAGCATGGTGCCGTCCGGCGAGGCGGCGAAAAAATAGCAGCGGTCCGACCAGGTGGGATCGGATTCGTGCACTTGATCGAACGTCGTCGGCAGCTGGTGCGTGAACGACTCATCGGCGGCGGAGTAACCCATCATTTCCCTTTTTGTTCCTCAGATATTGCTTGGCACAAGACATCCCGTACCATCTGCGGGATGGAGCCCAGCCGGCGGTGGGGGGACGACCGCGCGATCCTCGACGATGAGGAGGCGCGCAGGCTGTTGCTGGATGCGGCGAGCCGTT
>JAVROG010000500.1:0-2736 GCA_032162865.1 Mycobacterium sp.
GGCTGGCGCCAAGTATTTCGTGCTGCCCGAGCGCGCTGTGCCGACAGCCGACGCCGAGCGCATCAACAACGCCGCGGCGGCCAACGTGCATACCGCGGCCGCTACAGCCATTCCCGCTCCCGCGTATTGGCGCGCACTGCCGACCAGCGTCGCCATCGGGACGTGCGCCAGATCCGCTCCGCGCGCCGCGACATCCGGAACCGCCCACAGGCTGACCCCCAAATAACCGATCGCAAAGCTCGCGGCTGCCATTAACGCCGCGAGTGCGCGCAGTTGCCAGCCGCGCACGGCCAGCACCGCGACTGCGGCGGCCAGATCGACAATCGCCAAAGGGAGCAGCGCGCTCGACCACGACGCACCCGACAGCGCGACCTCCTTCGGCGGCCCCAACCCGTCGAAGGAGCGGATGACAACCCACGTCAGTCGCGATGCGCCCCACAGCGCACCCGCGGCAATCACCAGCAACAACTGGGCGGTCCTGACCGCAAATCGGCCGCGCCGTTCACCCATCGCCAGTCACGGTTCCACGTTGAAATCCGGAGTGGTCAGCGTCTCGGCAGCCGCGATCGCGTTCAACACCGCCCGCGCCTTATTTCTCGCCTCGTTGTATTCGTAGGGCCCATTGGAATCGGCGACCACGCCACCGCCTGCCTGGACATACGCCTTGCCGTCGCGCATCAGCGCGGTGCGAATGGCGATCGCGAAGTCGGCGTTGCCGGCGAAGTCGAGATAACCCACCACACCGCCATACAGACCCCGACGGGTCTGCTCGACTTCCTCGATCAGCTCCATGGCCCGCACCTTCGGCGCGCCCGACAGGGTGCCGGCCGGAAAACAGGCGGTCACCGCGTCCAGGGCGGTCTGACCTTCGGCCAGCAGGCCCGAAACCGTAGACACCAGGTGCATGACGTGGCTATAGCGTTCGATGTGGCTGTAGTCCTCGACGCGGACGGTGCCTGGCGTGCAAACCCGGCCGAGGTCATTGCGGCCGAGGTCGACCAGCATCAGGTGCTCGGCGAGTTCCTTCTCGTCAGCCAACAGCTCTTTTTCCAGCAGGACGTCTTCTTCGTCGTTCTCTCCCCGCCACCGCGTTCCGGCGATCGGGTGAGTTGTCGCCCGGCCTTCCTGCACGGTGACCAAGGCCTCGGGACTAGATCCGACGATCGAAAAATCAACGGTGCCAACACTACTCGGTATCTGCAACAGATACATGTACGGACTCGGGTTGGTCACCCGCAGCATGCGGTACACATCGATCGGATCGACGTCGGTCTCCATCTCGAAACGCTGCGACGGCACCACCTGGAAGGCTTCCCCTGCCGCAATCTGCTCCACCAGATACTCGACGATCGCGCCGTACTCTTCGACGGTGCGCTGGGAACGATGGCGCGGCTCGGGTTTGCTGAACGTTGCAACTGTGGACGGCAACGGCTGGCCGAGCGCCGCGGTCATCACATCGAGTCGCGCGACCGCGTCGTCGTAGGCCCAGTCCACCCGCTCGTCGGTGCCGTTCCAGTTCACAGCATTGGCGATCAGGGTGATGGTGCCTTCATGGTGGTCAACGGCGGCCACATCGGTGGCGAGCAACAGCAGCATGTCCGGCAGTTGCAGGTCGTCGACGGCCAGTTCGGGCAGCCGTTCGAGACGCCGCACCATGTCGTAGGCGAAGAATCCGACCATGCCACCGGAAAGCGGCGGGAAGCCGGGCTGAGACAGGCTCGGGTCGGCGGTAGCCAGCACCTCCAGAGTGGCGCGCAGCGCGTCCAGTGGGTCGCCTCCGGTGGGTGCGTCCTTCGGTACCGTGCCCAGCCACACAGCCTGCCCGTCCCGCACGGTCAAAGCTGTCGGTGCCCCCGCGCCGATGAACGACCAGCGCGACCACGACCGGCCGTTCTCGGCCGACTCGAGCAGAAAAGTGCCGGGACGACTGGCAGCAAGCTTGCGGTACGCCGAGAGCGGAGTCTCGCTGTCGGCCAATACTTTGCGAGTCACCGGAACTACCCGGTGCTGGGCCGCCAACACACGGAAATCTTCCCGCGTCGTCGTGGCTGCGAGGTTGGCGTGCACCGAACCATCCAACCAGATGAGTGCGCCGGGCGGGCTACGCTCGCGGCCGGCAGGTGGCCCGGAGACTCCGCAACCATCCGCGTAGCGTGGCGACCATGAAAACTGGTGACACCGTGGCCGACTTCGAGCTTCCCGATCAGACCGGAACGCCGCGCAGACTGAGCGACCTGCTTTCCGACGGCCCCGTGGTGCTCTTTTTCTATCCCGCGGCCATGACGCCGGGCTGCACCAAGGAGGCCTGCCACTTCCGCGACCTGGCGGCCGAATTCGCCGCCATTGGCGCTAATCGGGTAGGTATCAGCACCGATCCCGTTCAAAAGCAGGCCAAATTCGCTGACACACAGAATTTCGACTATCCACTGCTGTCGGACACCGGAGGCACGGTTGCCACCCTGTTCGGCGTCAAGCGCGGCCTGCTCGGCAAGTTGATGCCGGTCAAGCGAACCACGTTCGTCATCGACACCGACCGCAAGGTGCTCGACGTGATCTCCAGCGAGATCAGCATGGACACCCACGCCGACAAGGCATTGGCGACGCTGCGTAATCGCTGAGCCCCCGTGGCGATCGCAAGCGCGGCGTAACCGGGCGCAGCGGGTCGCCACCACCGGAACTGGCGATCGCAAGCGCGGCGTAACCGGGCGCAGCGGGTCGCCGCCGACTAGGACTCTG
>JAVROG010000501.1:0-9002 GCA_032162865.1 Mycobacterium sp.
GCGCTCATGAACCGCAGCGCACGGTCGATCTCGCCGGCCAGCGCTTCGTAGCGCGCTCCGGCCGGTGAAGTCCGGACGAATTCGCGGTTCCAGTCGTGCGCCAGGTGCAGCGACGAAAAGCCCGACGACGTGAGCGCGCGCACCAGGTTCATCGCGGCGCTGGCGTTGGCGTAGGCGCGAACCAGCCGCGACGGGTCGTGATCACGTACCGCGGCATCGGGGGCGAAGCCGTTGATCATGTCACCGCGGTAGGACTTCAGCCCGAGTGCGTCGATGTCCGACGACCTCGGCTTGGCGTACTGACCGGCGATACGGGCGACCTTCACCACCGGGAGGCTGGCGCCGTAGGTCAGCACCACGGCCATTTGCAACAGGGTGCGGATATTGCCCCGGATGTGTGGCTCGGTGTTGTCGGTGAAGGTTTCTGCGCAGTCGCCGCCCTGCAGCAGGAAGGCTTCGCCCCGCGCGACCTGGGCGAGCTGTTCCTGCAATCGGACGATCTCGGACGGCACCGTCACCGGCGGCACACTTTCGAGCACCGTGCGCATCGCCGCCGCCTGGTCGGCGTCCCAGCTGGGCTGCTGGGCGGCCGGCTTGGCCAGGGCGGCGTCCAGTTGCGCGCGCAGGTCAGAAGGCAGCGGCGGCAACGACGGCAGCTGGTCGATCGGGATGTCGACGGTCCAGTTCATCGGTCCATGGTAACTGGGGCGGTTCGATGGCTGATCAGGGCGAACACCCGCCGCGCACTCAGGAGCGCCAGCAGCGTCAGGGGTCTTCGGACGTGATTATCCGGAAGCGGTTGCGCTGATCCCGCGCATCGACCAGCGCGTCGTGAACATCGCGCGACCGCGGTGGCAGCCGCGGGGACCCGCGGTCTTCCCACAGCTGCCGCAGCTCCCGGGTGAACCGGGGTATCGCCTTGGGCAGCGCCGGCATCGTCCCCCACAGCTGACATAGCGCCACGTGGTCATAGGCCGCCACCCACGCCCACAGCTCGATGGGCTCTGGCCCGGCCACGCCCAGGAACTCTTCCAGGTCAGCGCGGATGCGGCTGCGGGAGCGCCACAACTGGGAGGCGGGCGGCGGCAGCTTCGGCAGGACATTGGCACGCACCCAGCTGCCGGCGCGCTCCGGATCGAATTCGGTGGAAACCGCGTAGTACTCGCGACCATCCTCGGCGACGACGCCGATCGAGATCAGCTCGATGGTGCGGCCGTCCTCGATGAACTCGGTGTCGTAGAAAAACCGCATCGCCGCAGCTTAGTTCGGCGAGCAGACGCAGACTCGCACGATCCGGCCGACCCCGGTGCGATTCAGCGTCTGCTCGCCGGCGCTGGGACTTGCTACCCACTGATCAGGATGGGACCGGTGCCCTCGGGTGGGGGCGCGGGGTGCACGTCGTGGTCCAGCACAGCGTCGACCACGCGGTCGTCGGGCAACCGCGGAGTTCCGGCGATCGCACCCTGCAGCCACAACTTGGCCCGCACCACCGGACGCCGCCACCTGCGCTCGCGCTCCAGCGCGCGCCGCATCTTGACCGGTCGCGCTGTATAGCGGTACCGCGCCCACGGGGCATGCGGGCGGGACAAGCGAACCGCACCGACGATCAGCAGCACGACAATGAACATGCCCAGCAATCCGGTCCAGACCTTGCCCTTGAGCAGCACCACCACCGCCAACGGCAGCGTGAACACCAGGGCTACCGCCAGCGTGCTTTGCAGCACCACCCAACCCCCGTCGTGCCGGATCGGCAGAAAGAACATCAACGGGTGCAGACCGAGTATCAGCAGTCCGGCGACGGCGGTCGCAGCGAAGACCGCGTCCACCGAACTGCGGCCGTCCTCTTCCCAGTACACATCGGACAAGTGCAGGATCAATGCGTACTCATCCAGCACAAGCGCCGCGCCGATGCCGAAAAGCGTTGCGGAGATCGTGAATTCAGGCTCCTGCCCGTTGACCGCCAGTGTGACCAGACTCAGCCCGGACAGCATCACCAGCACCACGCCAAACGTGACGTGGTGAATGTGCAGCGTCCCCACGCGGACATTGCGTGGCTGCCACCACCTCGCCGGCAGGCCCCGGTCGCCGCGATGACGGATAAAGCGCACAAAGGAACGCGTCACAAAGAAGGTCAGGATGAAAGCGACCAGACAGCACAACAACGGCAGGCGGCCGCGGTCGACGATGTCATGCTCCAGCCAATGGCGCACCCCAGAAAAGTTACGCCCCCGGCGCGCTTAAGCCGGAAGCCGCGCTGCGTTGGCAAGACAAAGCACGGTAACGATTAGGCTGTCGTTTGAAATGAGTAAATGGCAGTCGCCCGACGTGGGCAGTCGATTCGGGCGGGTGTCGCTGTGGTGCCTGCTCTGGCTGCTGGCGGCCGTGGCGCTGGCATACGCGTGCTGGGACCTGTTCGGGCACCTGCCTTACCGCATCGATATCGACGTCTATCAAATGGGCGGTCGGGCCTGGTTGGACGGACGACCGCTGTACAGCGGGAACGTGTTGTTCCACACACCAATCGTGGACTTGCCCTTCACCTATCCCCCGCTGGCCGCCGTCGCGTTCAGCCCATTCGCCTGGATGGGGATGCCCGTCGCCAGCATCGCGATCACGGTGCTGACGCTGATCGTCCTGCTGGTGTCGACGGCGATCGTGCTGACCCGCCTTGACGTTTGGGCCGACTCGACGATGTTGTCCGGACCGGCCTGGCTGCGCAGATCGTGGTTGGCGGTGATCATCGTCGCCCAGGCGGCGGTCTGGCTGGAACCCATCAACTCGAACTTTGCCTTCGGGCAGATCAACGCCGTGTTGATGACTCTGGTGGTCGCCGACTGCTTCCCGCGTCGCACTCCCTGGCCCCGCGGTGTGTTGCTGGGCTTGGGAATCGCGCTGAAGCTCACCCCTGCGGTGTTCTTGCTGTACTTCCTGCTCCGTCGGGACAAGCGGGCCGCGCTGATCTCGCTGGCGTCCTTCGCGGGCGCGACGCTGGTCGGCTTCGCTCTGGCCTGGGGCGATTCGTTGGAGTACTGGACGCAGACGCTGCGGCACACCGACCGGATCGGTGAGGCGGCGTTGAACACCGACCAGAACATCGCGGGTTCGCTGGCCCGGTTGGGGCTCGAGCAACACGAACGATTCCCGTTGTGGGCGCTTGCCTGCCTGCTGGTGCTGGCGGCGACCATCTGGGCGATGCGGCGGGTGCTGCGGGCCGACGAGCCGACGCTGGCAATAATCTGCGTTGCCCTGTTCGGGCTGGTGGTTTCGCCGGTTTCCTGGTCACACCACTGGGTCTGGATGTTGCCTGCCGTCTTGGTGACGGGGGTCCTCGCGTGGCGCCGTCGTAACGTCGCGCTCGGCGTTGTCACTGCGATAGGGCTGGCGCTGATGAGGTGGACGCCCATCGACCTGCTTCCCAAGCACCACGAGACGACGGCGGTCTGGTGGCGGCAACTGCTGGGAATGTCCTACGTGTGGTGGGCGCTGGCGGTCATCGTCGTTGCCGGCGTCACTGTCACCGCCCACGTAGCGCCGACCCGCTCGACGGCACGCGAACGCACGCCGGTGCCGGCCGCCACCTGATCGACTCGCCCGGCTAACTAGCCGGCAGCGGTCTCGGGAATCCGCGTGGCATCCGAGGAATCCGGATTGGACCCCTCGCCGTCACTCTCATTGGCGCTACCGTCCTTGGCGCCGTCTTTCAGGCTGGCGGCATAGATGTCGACGTATTCCTGCCCGGACAGACCCATCAGTTCGTAGATCACCTCGTCGATGACGGCACGCTCGATGAAGTGGTTGCCCGACAGCCCGTCGAACCGGGAGAAGTCCATTGGCTCACCGAAACGAACGGTGACGCGGCCGAAACGCAGCATCTTCTTGCCGGGGGGGTTGACGACGTTGGTACCGATCATGGCGACCGGAATCACCGGCACACCGGATTCCAGCGCGAGCCGGGCCAGCCCGGTCTTGCCCTTGTAGAGCCGACCGTCGGGTGAGCGGGTGCCCTCGGGATACATGCCCAACAGCCTGCCCTGACCCAGCAGTCGCTGCGCGGCGATCAGTGCTCCTTGTGCGGAGTCGGCGTTGGTGCGGTCGATGGGTACCTGACCGGAGACGGTATAGAACCAGCGGTTGATCCAGCCCTTGACTCCGGTACCGGTGAAGTATTCGGCCTTGGCCAGGAAGAAGATTCGGCGACGCACCACCAACGGAAGGTAGAAACTGTCGGCCACGGCGAGGTGGTTACTGGCGAGGATCGCCGGCCCCGAACTCGGGATGTGTTCCAATCCTTCGATTTTCGGACGACCCAGCAAGGTGAAGAGCGGGCCCATGAAAACGTACTTAAAAAGGTAGTACCACATGGCTCCCTCTCGCCCCCACCTGATGGTGTCTGCGCCAACTGTACCCATCCGCGATGGCTGCGACCACCTCGCGACTAGTCGGTTCTTGCTGCGTCATTCCTGCAAAGTGACTGGGATCGGCTGGTAACGAGTTTTCGCGGCACCGTTCCCGTTGGTGCGCGCACCGGGCGACTCGGTGTTGCTCAGGTCGCCTTCGGGCGGGTCGTTCTCCGGCGGCGGGGCCGCAGTCAGGTCGCCCGACCGGCCCATGTCGTCGACCATGGCCCGAATCACTTCCAGCAGCGCGACGCTGTGGTCGGCGATGACCGTCATCAGGGGGTGCTGCTCACCGTTCACCACCGCGGCCAACGCGCATACCGGGCACCACACCTGTTGACACTTACCGGTGCCGCCACTCGAAGCCAGCGTTGCCGCGGCCCGCACAGCGGGGTCGATCCCGTCCACAATCGCCTGCGCCAGCCTGCGCAGTTCGGGACCAATATCGGTATGAGCCTTACTCACTTCGGCCATACCTCCGGATCTGGTTGAAAACGAACGGTCAGCTCACCGTTCCGCAGATGTGCGTCCAGCACCGTACACCGCCGCAGCACCGAGGCCAACCGAATCCGGCGCCGTACACCCCCCGCGCTGATGATCAGGTCGTCATCGGATCGGCCCAGTGCCAGCGATCCGGGGTCGAGCTGGGGCAACGCTAGCCGCAGTCGGTACACCGACTCCAGCCCTGTTCCGGATTCCAGGTCGACGACGGGACGCAGCGGCCCCGGCGGGGCGGCGCCGCGGCGACGACGGGCACTGTCGAGCAGGCCACCGAGCGCCTTGGGCCCGATCGGTTCGCCGGCCTGGTGCGGAACCAGCACCTGCGCCAGGTCACCGATGGTGGCGTCCAGCTCTTCCAGCACGGCGCGCTGCTCGGAGATGCGTTCGGCGTACCAGTAGAACGCCGGATGGTCGGGCAGGCTGCGGTACTCGTACGTCTCGTCCCGGACGAGAACCTGATTAACGAGCAGTTCCTCGACCCGCACTCCCATCAAGGCCAGCGACCCCAACGTCCTGGCGGCCTCGGCGGCGACCACCCGCTCAGGAGTGAGCACCAGGTGAGCACTGACCAGGTCACCGTCGGTCAGCAACGAGCTGAGCCGCTCGACGCCGGCACTGGTGCGTTCCAGCAGTTCCGCCACCGCGGCCGACCCGCTGTCGTCGCCGATGCTGAGCCTGCGGTGCCGCGGCCACGCGCGTTCGGCGTACAACGCGAAGGTGGCGGGCAGGGTCAACATCCGCAGCGCGTCGGCGGTCGAGGCGCAGTCGACCACGACGCGATCCCAGCGTCCCGACAACGCGAGCTCGCTGACCGCGTGCAATCCGAGCACTTCCTGGATCCCGGGCAGCGCCGAGAGTTCTTCCGGGGCAATGCGGCTCAACTCGGACTCGGGCAACCGCGCGTCGAGCGCATCGACCACGTCGCCCCAGCGGTCCTCGAGCAGAGCAAGGGTGTCCAGGGCCAAGGCGTCAAGGAAGCCGCCGCCCGCCTCCGCTATCCCGGTTTCCAAATCGGAAAGCACCCTGACGGCTTCACCTTGACCGGTCGGCGGGACCGGAACACCCAGCACGTCGCCCAGCGAGTGCGCTTGATCGGTGGAAACGATCAGCACGCGCTGTCCATCGCTGGCGTCGCTAACCGCGGTCGCGGACGCCAGGGTGGATTTTCCTACCCCACCTTTACCTACAAAAAGACTTATCCGGGCCGGGGTGGGCGCGACGGAATCACTCAGCCTTCGACTCGCTTCTTCAGATCCTTCAACGCACCGTCGATCAACCGACGTTCGGCCTTGCGCTTGAGCATTCCGATCATCGGGACGGCCAGGTCTACCGCGAGCTCATAGGTGACGTCCGTGCCAGAACCCTTGGGCGCCAGAATGTAGGAACCCTCGAGGGACTTGAGCAGCGAGCTGGATTCCAGCGTCCAGCTCAGCGATTCACGGTCGGCGGGCCACTCATAGTTCATGATCAAGGTGTCCTTGAAGATGGTCGCGTCCATCAACATCCGCGCCTTTTTGGGGTAACCGTCGTCGGTAGCCTCGAGGACTTCGACTTTTTTATATTCGTTGATCCAGTCCGGGTAGGACTCGAGGTCGGCGATCGCCTTCATCACCTCTGCTGGGTCGGCGTCGATATGGATCGTCTGCGTCGTCTTGTCCGCCACTTGTTACTTCCCTTTCCCCGCAAGCGGGCCGGCCTCGGTCAGTTGCGGGAGTACCCCAATCTCCCGAGCAGAACGCTACTCTCCGAGACCTGTCTTGCCCGGTTAAATTACCGGAGCACCCCCGACCGGACGTGACTTTTCCAAGGTCGTTTTGATCTCGAACGCCATATTCTTGCCCGCGACCCGGCGCCGATGCGTCAGTTTGGCCAAGTTCACCTTGGCCAGTTCCGAGCCCGTTATGCCAGTCGGTTCGGCGTGCAGGAAATAGTGCAGTATGACCCCGTCCATCGACGGTTCCAGCCAGACCTCCATCGTGCCTGTCAGTGCGCCGGCGACCGCCCACCTCATTCCCTTTTCGGCCCGGTCCTCGGTGACCTGCAGCCGCAGATCGGGCCACCACCGATTCCACTTCGACTGATCGGCAATCGCGGCCCCAACCAGTGCGCCATCGGCGGCGACGTACGTTTCGTCGGCGATCTGGATGCTGTTCATCGCCTCAGCTTCACATATCCAGCGTCGCGGCAGCGGTGGGACCCCGTAGGCCTCTCGGCAATCCGGGCGGTGCCAAACCGGGCGTCTCCATGCTGCAGGAATTGCCACACTAGGCTTGGTCACAGCAAGCCGAACGGCAAGAAGCGCCACCTGAGGTCAAGCGAGGTAACAAAGAGTGCGTCAGTACAGTGTCCCCGCGCGCTTTTCCATCGAAGAGCACGACAACGTCGCAGCCGTGGTGTTCGAGCACGAGCGTGACGATCCCAAATTCGTCATCTACCAGCGCAAGATCGACGGCGCCTGGACCGACGTCACCTGCGCCGAGGCAGCAGAGAAGATCCGTTCTGCCGCATTGGGTTTGATTGCTCTAGGGGTGGAGGCCGGCGACCGGGTCTCCATTTTCTCGGCCACCTGTTACGAGTGGGCCATCCTGGATCTCGCGATCCTGGCGGTCGGCGCCGTCACCGTGCCGATCTATGAGACGTCCTCAGCCGAACAGGTGCGCTGGGTGCTGCAGAACTCGGAAGCGGTGTTGGTGTTCGCCGAGACCGACGCGCATGCGGCGATGGTCACCGAGCTCACCGGCGAGTTGCCCGAGTTGCGCCGCGTGCTCCATATCAACGGTTCGGGCCCCAAGGCGCTTGACCAGCTCATCGACGAGGGGGCGGCCGTCGATAAGGCTGAGCTCGGCGCCCGGCAGAAAGCGTTGCATGTCGACGACCCGGCCACCCTCATCTACACCTCGGGCACCACCGGACGTCCCAAGGGTTGCCAACTCACGCACGCCAATCTGCTGAACGAGATACGCGGCACCATGGAGTGCCTCCCGACGCTGTTGAACGAGGGTCAGCGGTTGCTGGTCTTCCTGCCGTTGGCCCATGTGCTGGCGCGGGCGTTAACGCTGTCGGCATTCACCAGCAAAGTCACCGTCGGCTTCACCAGCGACATCAAGAACCTGCTGCCCTTGTTGGCGGAGTTCAAGCCGACCGTGGTGGTGTCGGTTCCACGGGTGTTCGAGAAGGTGTACAACACCGCCGAACAGAACGCCTCCAACGACGGCAAGGGGCCTGTTTTCAAGACGGCCGCCCAGACCGCGGTCGACTGGAGCCGCGCCCACGACGACGGCAAGCCGGGAATGGTGCTGCGTGCCAAGCATGCAGTGTTCGACCGGCTGGTCTACCAGAAGCTGCGCGCGGCGCTGGGCGGTGACTGCCACGCCGCCGTCTCGGGTGGGGCGCCGTTGGGTGCCCGGCTGGGCCACTTCTACCGCGGCGTCGGCGTTACCATCTACGAGGGCTACGGGCTGACCGAGACCAGCGCGGCCATCACGGTCAACCAGCCCAAGGGAATCAAGATCGGGACCGTGGGCAAGCTGGTACCCGGCAACAGCCTCAAGATTGCCGAAGACAAAGAGCTGTTGGTGCGCGGCGGCGTGGTGTTTTCCGGCTACTGGCAAAACGAACAGGCCACCGAGGAAGCGTTCGCCGACGGTTGGTTCCGCACCGGCGACCTCGGCGCGATCGACGAGGACGGCTTCTTGAGCATCACCGGCCGCAAGAAGGAACTCATCGTCACCGCGGGCGGTAAGAACGTCGCGCCGGCTGTTTTGGAGGACGAGTTGCGGTCGCACCCGCTGATCAGCCAGGCGATGGTGGTCGGGGACAATAAGCCGTTCATCGGCGCGCTCATCACCATCGACCCCGAGGCATTCGACGGCTGGAAGCAACGCAACAGCAAGGCCGACGGCGCCTCCGTGGGCGATCTGGCCACCGACGCCGACCTGGTTGCCGAGGTGGACAACGCCGTCAAAAAGGCCAATCAACAGGTGTCGCACGCCGAGTCGATCCGCAAGTTCCGGATCCTGCCCGTCGACTTCACCGAGGACACCGGCGAGCTGACGCCGACGATGAAGGTCAAGCGCAACGTGGTGGCCGAGAAGTTCGCCTCCG
>JAVROG010000502.1:0-11581 GCA_032162865.1 Mycobacterium sp.
TGCCTTCAGGCGTCGCGGGGTCACCTTCATGCGAGATGATCAACCGGACAGCGTGCCCGTTCGGCGATATGAACTGTTTGAGGCCCCGCGCGAAGTCCGGGCTCTGGAACGCCTCTGGCGGCAGGTAAAACGTGTCGTCGTTCTTCGCCCTGTCGAAGGCATCCCCCTGGGCGGTGGCGTTGTCGGCCTGCGCTTTCGCCTGTTGGTTGAGACCCATGGTGGTCGCGTAGTTCGACATGATGGTGTCGAGATTGTGCTGCTGGCTCTCAATCTGCGGGGGTATCAACGCCACGAGCTTGGGCTGAATCTGGTCCAGCTTGTCCAGATTCCTGCTGAGGTTCATGATGTTCTCCGCCACCTGGTCGATGCCATCGAGCGCATTGAAGATGGACCGTAGCGTCCAGCAAATCGGAATGTCGTAGCAGTGTTTCTCCCAGTAAAAGTAGCTACGAATCGGCCGGAAGAAGTCGTCGAAGTTGGCGATGTCGTCGCGCAATGCCTCGGTGATCTTCACGGTTTCTTTGGTGAGCTTGGTGGTTTCGTGCGTGGTATTGCTGAGGTCCTGGGTGACCTGCATCTGCTCATGCAGCGTTGCCATCGTCTTCCGCAGCTCGTCCGCCTGGTTCAGCAGATTTTGCGCCTGCTGATCCTGATAGTGCTGGGTCTGAATCCGACCGGCGGCTTGGGCGCCCATCTGAAAACCGAGGGTGCTGTGGTCGAGCGGCGTGCCCAATGGCCGGGTGATGGTCTGCACCCGGCCGATACCGGGGATGTGGAAGATTGCCTTGGCGACCTTGTCCAGAACGATGAAGTCGGCCGGGTTACGCAGGTCGTGATCGGTCTCGATCATCAAAAGCTCAGGATTGAGCCGAGCCTGGTCGAAGTGCCGGTCGGCGGCGGCATAGCCGATGTTGGCCGGAGTGTCTGCCGGCAAGTAGTGCCGGTTGTCGTAGTCCGTCTGGTAGCCGGGCAGAGCGAGCAGACCAACCAGTGCGACCGCGATGGTCACCGCGAAAACCGGTGCGGGCCAGCGGACGATGACGGTGCCGATGCGACGCCAGCCCCGGGTCTGCAGCTTGCGCTTCGGATCCATGAGCTTGAAAAACGAAGCCACCGTCAGCATCGCCGGGCCCAGCGTCAAAGCCGCGAGCACCGCGACCAGCATGCCGACCGCACAAGGCACGCCGAGTGACTCGAAGTACGGCAACCGGCAGAAGCTGAGGCAGTACATTGCGCCGGCGATGGTCAGTCCCGACCCCAACACCACATGCGCGGTGCTGTGGAACATCGTGTAGAAGGCCTGTTCTCGATCTTCGCCCAGACCACGGGCCTCCTGATAGCGGCCGACCACGAAGATCGCGTAATCCGTCCCGGCGGCGATCGCCATAAGCACCAGCATGTTGTTGGCGAAGGTCGACAGCCCCATGATCCCGTAGTTGCCCAGCGTCGCGACGACACCGCGGGCCGCGGCCAACTCGATGAAGACCATGGTCAGCATGATCAGAACGGTGCCCAGCGACCGGTAGACCCACAGCAGCATCACCACAATCACCAGGAGGGTAATGAGAGTGACGACCGCGACGCCCTTCTCCCCCGAGTGCGACTGGTCGGCGAACAGCGGACCCGCACCTGTGACGTAGGCCTTGATTCCCGGCGGCGCGGGCACCGAGTCCACGATCTTGCGGACGGCCTCGGAAGACTCGTTCGCCAGCCCGCCGCCCATGTTGCCGGCGAGGTAAACCTGGACGTACGCGGCCTTTTGATCGTGGCTTTGGGAGCCCGCCGCCGTCAGCGGATCACTCCAGAAATCCTGAACGTGCTGAACGTGTTTCTTGTCTTGCTCGATGCGCCTGACGATCTCGTCGTAGTAGCGGTGCGCGTCGGCCCCGAGTGGCTTGTCGCCCTCCAGCAAGATCATGGCTGAGTTGTCGGAATCGAACTCTTTGAACGTCGATCCGACGCGCATCATCGACTGAAAGGATGCCGCGTCAGTCGGACTCATCGACACCGAGTGGGCCTTGGAGACGACCTCCAGTTGCGGCGACACGGTGTTGGTGACGAAGACGATGCCCAGCCAGATGAGGACGATCGGCAGCGCCAGCCGGTGGATCATCCGCGGCAGGAAGGGCGGGATCAGCGGCTGATCGACGCGCGGCGGAGCCTCGGCGGTCTCGCTCATGCGGACTTGTCCAGGCAGTAGACGAAGGCATTCACTGTTTCGTTGGGGGGCGAATGATTCGGAGCCTTGATGACGTCGCCGCTCCCGTCGTGGTTGTTCACGACGAACCGGCAGGCGATCCAGCTACCGTTTCCTTGCGCCACCAGGTTGGCCGGGATCCCGGGCTTCGTTGACTTCAATTCCGTCTTCCACGGTAGGGGCACATCGAGGGCCTGCTGATGATGGGAGTTTTCGTCGAGGTAATTGATGGTCGCCGTGCTGCCCGGTGAACCCCAGACCTCGAGTGTGATGGTCTTGGCGTTGAACTGGTCGAGGACCTCACCGGATGACCCGCCACCGAACGAACCCTTGTGAACGCCGAAGACGCCGTGCAGTCGGTGAACGACAAATCCCGATAACGCGATGACGGCTAAGACGGTGAGGATCAGCCAGAACCGGGCTGCGAGGCTCGTCACACGTCTGCGCTTAGGCGGCTGGCGGGTCGCTGTATTGCCCTTGCCGCCAGCAGAGTCCGGGGTCGCCAACGGCTCGGTCCTTGGCTCAGTCGTCGTCATGGGCGCTTTCCTATCAACTTAGGCACTCTAACCTAATGCACAACGGGTAAGAAATCTCGGCGTGGTGCCAAAGACCTTGTGTAACAAGATCTTCGTCAACATCCGAGACAACGGCGCTTGTCATCGGGACCCCGGGAGCGAGCCGATGCAGGTTGCGGTGAGCACTCGGGTGAGCGCGGAACCGAATTCGATATTCCATTCGGCCGGCAGCAACTCGGGCTCCTCCTCGTAGACGTCGGAGATCTTCGCCGGCGGGTTGGCGATCTGCCAAAACGCCGCGGCCAGCGAGTAGGCGGCGATCAGGATGTCGAATGCGCCGGGCCGCCCGAGCGCCGGCAGTGCCTGCTCGATGGCGTCAGCGAGTGCGATCGCGGCGGCGGAAATGGTCCGCCGAATCTCGATGACCCGTTCGATCTCGACTTCGTGTTCGAGATGCAGGTGCAGGTTGGCCAGCAGGTCGCAGAACAGCGGGTCGGCGGCCAAGCCGTTGGCTAACGTCTCGGCCACCCGCTCGGGCGTCATCGAACCGGGCTCGCCCAACTTCTCGCACACCGCGCCCGACCACTGCACCCAACCCTCCGCGGCGAGATGCAACAGCACCTCCTTATGGGAGGTGAAGTAGCGGCGCACGGCGGAGTAGTGGATCCCAGCGCGGTTGGCGACGGCGGTCAACGTCACCGAGGCGACGCCGGTCTCGCAAGCCAGCGAGCGCGCGGCTTCCACCAGCGCCGCGGCACGTTGGCGCTTGTTCTCCTCCGTGCGGGCGCGCCGGAATGCAAGTTGCGCCACCGCCCGAGGATAACGCACGGTGTGTGATTTGCATAACGCACGCCATGTGATTTGTGCTGGTCGAGGGGTTGCGGAGGCTTCTTTTACGCACGTGATATGCGTTACACTCGATGCGCTACAGGAAGGAGTCGGATAGCCCGCCCTGCGGTCGTGATTTACTTAGGTAAGGCTTGGTTGTGTTCCTACCGTCCGCCGGCTGGAAAATCACCCAGAGGCGGGTCGCTGATCTGAAATTGAACAAGTTCGAACGTGCTTCTCCGGGCGGGTATCGTCCGCCCGGAGCACTGCCAACCGGGTGAAAGGGACCTGAGATTTTCAAGGTGTTGTCGCGGGCGTGGATCCCCGTGGTGATCCTGGCGGTGATCGTCGTCGGGGGTTTCACCGTGAACCGGGTACGTGGCTTCTTCGGTTCGGAAAAGCGCGAGTCATATGCCGACAGCAATCTCGACAACAGCAAACCGTTCAACCCCAAGAAAATGGACTACGAGATCTTCGGGCCGCCCGGAACGGTCGCCGATATCAGCTACTTCGATGTGAACTCCGACCCGGTACGGGTGGATGGCGCGGTGTTGCCATGGACGTTGCACGTCACCACGAACCTGGCGGCCGTAATGGGAAATATCGTGGCGCAAGGAAATAGCGACAGCATCGGTTGCCGGATCACCGTGGACGGCGTGGTGAAGGCGGAGCGGGTCTCCAACGAGACCAACGCCTACACCTACTGCCTGGTGAAGTCCGCGTGACCGTACAATACGCAAACGACCCCGATACCCGAACCCACACCGAACGGCCGGCAATCGCGCGTTTCATTCACGCGATGTCGGTGCCCATCATTCTCGCCTGGCTCGCGGTCACCGTCGCACTCAGCGTCTTCGTCCCGTCGCTGGAAGTGGTCGGCCAGGAGCGTTCGGTATCGCTGAGCCCTCGGGAGGCGCCGTCGTTCGAGGCGATGTCCCGGATCGGCAAGGTGTTCCAGGAAGGGAACTCCGACAGCCAGGCGATGCTCATCCTGGAGGGCAAGGACCCTCTCGGTGACGAAGCCCACCGCTATTACGACACTCTGCTGCGTAAGCTGCGCGCCGACAAGCACGTTCAGAGCGTTCAGGACTTCTGGGGCGATCCACTCACCGCGGCGGGCGCCCAAAGCAACGACGGCAAAGCCGCCTACGTCCAAATGGCCTTGGCCGGCAACCAGGGCGAGCCCCTTGCCAACGAGTCGATCGAGGCCGTCCGCAAGATCGTCAAAGAAACGCAGGCCCCATCCGGAATCAAGACCTACGTCACCGGTGCGGCGGCGCTCGCCGCGGACATGCACACCAGCGGCGACAAATCCATGATCAAGATCACCGCGACCACCGTCGTGGTGATCTTCCTGATGTTGATGTTCGTCTATCGGTCGGTAATCACCGTGATCGTGCTGCTGCTCACGGTGGGCGTCGAATTGAGCGTGGCGCGGGGAGTCGTCGCATTGCTCGGCCACAGCGGCGCCATTGGTCTGACCACCTTTGCGGTGAGCCTGCTGACTTCGCTGGCGATAGCGGCGGGCACGGACTACGGGATCTTCATATTCGGGCGATATCAGGAGGCGCGCCAAGCCGGCGAGGACAGGGAAACCGCCTTCTACACCATGTATCGCGGGGTCGCCCACGTCATCCTAGGGTCGGGTTTGACGATCGCCGGGGCGACCTTCTGCCTGAAATTTGCCCGGATGCCTTACTTCGAAACCCTGGGCATCCCTTGTGCGGTAGGGATATTCGCCGCGGTGGTGGTCGCCTTGACGCTGGGACCCGCAGCCCTGGTAGTCGGCAGCCGCTTCGGACTGTTCGATCCCAAGCGACTGCTCAAGGTTCGCGGCTGGCGCCGGGTCGGCACCGTGGTGGTGCGCTGGCCGGTGCCGGTTCTCGCCGCGACGATGGCGATCGCGCTGGTAGGCCTGCTCGCGCTGCCCGGATACCGCACCAACTACAACGACCGCGCTTATCTACCCGCCGACATTCCCGCCAACGAAGGGTTCGCGGCCGCCGATCGCCATTTCTCGCAGGCCCGGATGAAACCCGAGATTGTGATGATCGAGTCCGATCACGATTTGCGCAATCCGGCAGACTTTCTGGTGCTCGACAAGCTGGCCAAAGGAATCTTCAAGGTCCCAGGGATATCACGCGTGCAGGCGATCACCAGACCTGACGGAACCGCGATGGAGCATACGTCCATACCATTTCAGATCAGCATGCAGAATGCCGGTCAGGTGCAGACGATGAAATACCAACGCGACCGAATGAACGACATGCTCAAGCAGGCCGATGAGATGGCCATGACGACCGCGCTGATGAAGCGCATGTACGCGCTGATGACCCAGCTCGTCGGGACCACCCACAAAATGGTGCTGGACACGGTGGAAATGCAGCAGATCACCACCGAACTGCGCGACCACATTGCGGATTTCGATGATTTTTTCCGGCCGATCCGGTCGTACTTCTACTGGGAGAAACACTGCTTCGATATTCCGATTTGCTGGTCACTGCGGTCGATATTCGACGCGCTGGACGGATTGGACGAGATCGACGAGAAACTGAACACCCTGGTCACTGATATTCAGAGCCTGGACCGACTGATGCCGCAGATGGTGGCGACCTTTCCGCCGATGATCGAAACCATGGAAAACATGCGAACCATGATGCTGACGATGCACAGCACCATGTCCGGCATCTACAGCCAGATGGACGAGATGAGCGAGAACGCCAACGCCATGGGCAAGGCTTTCGACGCCGCCAAGAACGACGATTCGTTCTATCTGCCGCCAGAGGTGTTCAAGAACAAAGACTTCCAGCGCGCGATGAAATCGTTCCTGTCGCCCGATGGACACGCGGCCCGCTTCATCGTCCTGCACCGGGGAGATCCGCAGTCCGCCGACGGCATCGCCAGCATCAACGCGATCCGCACCGCGACCGAGGAGGCACTCAAGGGAACCCCCCTGGAAGACTCCAAGATCTACGTGGCCGGCACCGCCGCGGTGTTCAAAGACATCGCCGAAGGCGCCAACTGGGACCTGCTGATCGCCGGGATCGCCTCGCTGTGCCTGATTTTCATCATCATGTTGGTCCTCACCCGCGCGTTCGTTGCCGCCGCGGTCATCGTGGGGACGGTGGCGCTTTCGCTGGGTGCTTCGTTCGGGTTGTCGGTGTTGTTCTGGCAACACATCCTCGCGATCGATCTGCACTACATGGTGATGGCGATGTCCGTCATCGTGCTGTTGGCCGTGGGATCGGACTACAACCTGCTGTTGGTGTCCCGGTTCAAGGAGGAGATCCATGCCGGCCTGAACACAGGCATCATCCGCTCGATGGGCGGCACCGGCAAAGTGGTGACCAATGCGGGGCTGGTGTTCGCATTCACGATGGCCTCCATGGCCGTCAGTGACCTGCGGGTAGTGGGGCAGATCGGCACCACCATCGGCCTGGGCCTGCTGTTCGACACCCTGATCGTGCGGTCATTCATGACCCCGTCGATCGCTGCACTGCTGGGCCGCTGGTTCTGGTGGCCGATGCGGGTGCGGTCCCGTCCGGCCCGCACGCCCGCCCCACCCCGCGAAGACGAGCCCACCGACCGCATGCTGGCGCTCAGCAGCGAACGGTAGGACACCCCCCCGTCCCACCGGCCGTCCGAGAGGCCGGGCGCTCCGAATAAGGGGTGTGCAGCCGATACATCACCCGCGACGCTCGGTAGCGGTCATCGGCAGTGGGGTGGCCGGTCTCACCGCCGCCTACCTGCTGTCCGGCCGCGACCGGGTCACCCTGTACGAGGCCGAGGGCCGGCTGGGCGGCCACGCCCATACGCACTTTCTGCGCGCCGGTGAGAGCGCGGGCGAGGATCAAGTCATCGCCGTCGACTCGGCGTTTCTCGTGCACAACGACCGCACCTATCCCACGCTGTGCAGGCTATTCGCCGAACTGGGGGTGGCCACCCAGGAGTCGGATATGTCGATGTCGGTGCGGGCCGACGACATCGGACTCGAATACGCCGGGGCCTTGGGCGTCGGGGGCCTGTTCGCCTGCCGGCAGTCGTTGCGGCCCCGGTACCTGCTGATGCTCGCCGAGATCGTGCGTTTCCACCGGGCCGCTTCTCGCCTGCTGCGTGAACCCGACGGAGAGCCACCGGAAACGCTGGAGGGTTTCCTAAAGCGGCATCGGTTCTCGTCCTACTTCGTCGACTACTTCATGACGCCCCTGGTGGCGGCGGTGTGGTCCTGCTCGGGTGACGATGCGTTGCGCTTCCCGGCCCGGTATCTGTTCGTCTTTCTCGACCACCACGGCATGCTGTCGGTGTTCGACTCACCGACATGGCGCACGGTGACCGGCGGCTCGGCCACCTACGTCCAGGCCGTAGCGGCTCGCCTGGACGAGGTATCGACAGGCACACCGGTGAATTCGGTACGACGGACCCCGGCCGGCGTCCGGGTGCAGGCCGGCGACGACGCGCCGCGACTCTTCGACGCCGCCGTGGTCGCCGTCCACCCCGACCAGGCACTGCTACTGCTCGACGAGCCGACCGAGTGGGAGCGGTCCGTGCTGGGCGCGATCCCCTACTCGACCAACAGCGCCCAACTGCACACCGATGAATCGGTACTGCCCCGCCACCGCCGCGCCCGCGCCTCCTGGAATTATCTGGTCACGCCCGGCGACGACCACGTCGTCGTGAGCTATGACGTCAGTCGGCTGATGCGCATCAACGGTGATCGCCGGTTCCTGGTGACCTTGGGCGGTCGCGACCGGGTGGACCCTTCGTCGGTGCTCGCCGAGATGACCTACAGCCATCCGTTGTACACACCGGAATCTGTTGCGGCTCAAGCTCTCTTGCCGACGCTGGATGACGACCGGGTGGTATTCGCCGGCGCCTACCAGGGGTGGGGATTCCACGAGGACGGTGCGGCATCGGGGCTGCGCGCCGCCCGCCGACTCGGCGCGGACTGGCCGGCTGCAAGCCCGCGCGAGGCCGACGAGGTGGTGGTCGCGTGCTGACGCAGACAGCGGCTCCGGCGATCTACCGCACCACGATCAGCCACTGCCGGCAGGTTCCGGTGCATCACTCGTTCGAATACCGCAGTTACAGCTGGTATGTCGATATCGACCAACTCCCCCGACTGCCGTGGTGGCTGCGGCCTTTCGCGCGATTCCACGCCGCCGACCACTTCGCAGACGCCACTGCCGACCCCACTGCCGACGCCGTTTCAAAAGCGGGGGAAACGTCGCTGCGCCAACGGCTGGAAGCCTTCTTCGCCGATCGCGACGTTGCCGCGCCCGACGGCCACATCACCGCGCTGTTGCAGGCCCGCGTCCTCGGGTACGTCTTCAACCCGCTGAGCGTCTTTTGGTGTCACGACCGGGACGGCAAACTTCGCCACGTGATCGCCGAAGTGCACAACACCTACGGCGGCCGCCACGCGTATCTGCTGCCGCCGGCCGACACACCAGTGTTGATCAGCAAGCAGTTCTACGTCTCACCGTTCAATCCGGTAGATGGCCACTACCTGGTGCTGGCCCCACAACCCGAGCGTGAGGTCGACATCATGGTGTCGCTGCTGCGCGAGCGCCGGTTGACTTTTACCGCCACCCTGCGTGGAGAGCGGCTACCGGCGACGGCGACGCAAGTCGTGATCATGCAGTTACTTTCACCGGTAGCACCGTTGGTGGTCGCCGCCCGCATCCGGATACAGGGGATCAAATTGTGGTTACGTCGGGTTCCAGTGGTGCAACGATGAGCCTCGTGAGCGTCGAAACACTTCCCGCAACAATCGATTCGGCTCGCTGGCCGGCGATCGCAGAGCTGCCGTCGGGCCCGGTCGCCACCGCATCGGCCGCCATCGCCGACCGGCTACTGCGCCGCGCGGCCGTCCGCCTGCCGCTACGACTGATTTACCCCGACGGCACAGTGATCGGCGGCACGGGATCCGTGGCGGCACACTGCCCGGCATTGACGATCCATCAGCCGGACGCGCTGGCCCGGCGGATCGGGCGTCGTGGCCTGATCGGATTCGGCGAGTCTTATATGGCCGGCGAATGGTCGTCGGACGACCTCACCGCCGCGTTGACAGTGCTGGCCGAATCGGTCGCCGACCTGGTACCGCGCTGGCTGCACTGGCTACGTCCGATCGCACCGGCATTCCAACCATCCTGGCGTGACCCCAGCCGGGATCAGGCGCGCCGCAACGTCGCCGAGCACTACGACCTGTCCAACGACCTGTTCGCCGAATTCCTGGACGAGACCATGGTCTACTCGTCGGCGCTATTCGAAGACCTGCCCGCCACCTGGTCGGATTTGGCGGCAGCCCAACAACGCAAGCTCGACCGCCTCCTCGACCTGGCCGACGTCGGGTCAGGCACCCGCGTCCTCGAGATCGGCACCGGCTGGGGTGAGTTGTGCATCCGCGCGGCCGCCCGCGGCGCCCACGTACGCTCGGTGACCCTGTCGGTCGAGCAACAGCGGCTGGCCCGGCAGCGGGTCGCTGCGGCCGGTCTGTCCCACCTGGTCGAGATCGACCTGTGTGACTACCGCGACGCCGGCGCCGGCAGCAGCGTGCCCTACGACGCAGTCATTTCGGTGGAAATGATCGAAGCAGTCGGATATCACGCGTGGCCACGGTATTTCACCACTCTTGAACAGCTCGTACGGCCGGGCGGCCGGGTGGCGATCCAGGCCATCACCATGCCGCACGAGCGGATGCTGGCCTCCCGCAACACCCACACCTGGATCCAGAAGTACATATTCCCCGGCGGACTGTTGCCCTCCACCGACGCCATCATCGGCATCACCGAGCGCCACACGAATCTGCGCACCGTCGACACGGTTTCGCTGCAGCCGCATTACGCCGAGACGCTGCGGTTATGGCTGGAGCGATTCCTGAAGCGCCGAAACCAATTGGCGTGCTTGGGATTTGACGAGGTGTTCGAACGGATGTGGGAGTTCTACCTGGCCTATTCGGAGGCGGGATTCCGATCGGGTTACCTCGACGTGTTCCAGTGGACCTTCGAGCGCAAGGGTGTCCGGTGAGCGGGGTCGCCGTCCTGGCGGTGTCGGGCGCATCAGCCGTGGCGGTGGCCGTGGTGCATGCGGTCACGTTCACGATCGGTCGAAAGATCGGCCGGTACAACGTCGTCGACATAGCCTGGGGCGTGGGGTTCGTCGCGGTTGCTGCCGTGTCCGCGCTCGTCGGGCAGGGCGACCCGACCCGACGCTGGCTGCTGCTGGCGCTGGTATCGATCTGGGGTCTGCGGCTGAGCTGGCATATGCACCGCAAGACGGCCGGCCAAGGAGAGGATCGCCGCTACGCCGACATGTTGCGCGGCGCCTCAGTAGGCCAGGTGGTCCGCAAAGTCTTCCTGCTGCAGGGCTTCCTGACGCTGTTCATTTCCTTTCCGGTGCAACTGTCTGCGGTCACCGGCCCAACGCCCAAGTCGTTGCTGGCCGTCACAGCGTTGGGTCTGGTGGTGTGGTTGCTCGGCTATACCTTCGAAGCGCTGGGTGACCGGCAGCTGCGGGCATTCAAGTCGGACCCGGCCAACCGTGGCGTCATCATGGACCGCGGCCTCTGGGCCTGGACGCGTCACCCCAATTACTTCGGCGACGCCTGCGTGTGGTGGGGGTTGTGGCTGATCACCGTCAACGGCTGGGTGCCGCTGGCCACGGTGGTCTCCCCGCTGGTGATGACCTACTTCCTGGTCGACGTGAGCGGCGCCAAGCTGACCGAGAAGTACATGAAGGGACGCCCGGGTTTCACCGAATATCAACAGCGCACAGCCTATTTCGTGCCGCGGCCACCTAGATCGGTCGACCATTCATGACCATTGTGCCGAGGCGGGCCCTCCCTGGCGCTAGGCTACCGATCGATGAACGGACCGCTGCAGCAGCCCACCGGCGACCTGGACGCGTTGCTGCGCCGGGTTGCCCGCGGGGACAATGCCGCGTTCGCCGAGTTCTACGACCACACCAGAACCCGGGTGTACGGGTTGGTGATCAGGGTGTTGCGTGACGCCGGCTACAGCGAGGAAACCACCCAGGAGATCTA
>JAVROG010000503.1:0-3123 GCA_032162865.1 Mycobacterium sp.
ACAACGGCAACCGCGTGCCCAGTGCCGCGGCCAGGGCGACATTCATGGCGTATGCGCCGGCGAAGATCGCGCCGGACGAGTCGAGCCACCACGCCGATTCCAGCATTCGGTCGTCGGTAACCCCGAGACGGTCGGCCATCCCCGGCGATTGCATCGGTTCGATGCGAAGCATGCCGGTTCGATTCCATCGAGCCAGCAGGTTGACCGCCCGGGTGCATACTCCGCACCGACCGTCAAAAACTAAAACGCCGTGCATGCCGTCGATTGTAGTTCCCAACGCGCTACGAACAATCGGCGCAAACGGGAAGCCCGGAACTCGACACGCGCATCCGGTTGCGGTGCTGAACCAGATAGCAGCTCGAGCAGGTGAACTCGTCGGACCGCTGCGGAATCACCGTCACGGCCAGTTCTTCACCGGACAAGTCCGCGCCCGGCAGCTCGAAGAAATGCACATCGTTGGGATCGTCATCGACAACCGCCGTGGCCGGCCCCGACAATTTGGGATCCAGCTGGCGGAGTTCGGACGGCTCTTGGGTCTCGATGTCGCTCACGCGACGCGCGTCGTAATCGCTTGCGGTCTTCATGGCTGTTCCTTCCTGCTGGGTGGCGGGATGACGCACGTCCGTGTACTCCCCCTTGGGCAGAGGCGGTACCCCGTTCTGATGCCCCCCACACTGGTCCAGCCGAAGAAATTGCGCGCCCGACAATTTGGGGCACGAGGCAACCTCGATGGCCTCAAACTGCAGGTCGGCCTCACGGACACGGCGGGGTGCGGTTGATCTCGTCTGCCAGCAGCAGATTGGTGAATACCCTTCGCGAAACGTGTTGTATGCCAGGAGACCTCGTCGGCACCTACCCGATGCTCGTGTCAGCGGGCCCGAACGCGGGTATGCGGCAACGATGAGTGTTCCTGCTGTCCTGTTCGACGTGGACGGAACCCTGGTCGATTCCAACTATCTGCACGTCTACGCGTGGCAACGCGCATTTGACTCCGAAGGCATATCGGTCCCGGCCTGGCGCATCCACCGCGGCATCGGCATGGACGGCTCGAAGTTGGTGTGCGTCCTTTCCGACGACGCCCCGGCGGACGTACAAGACCGGCTCAGCGATGCGCACAGCCGGTACTACCGGGAGATCTCATCCCTGCTGGCACCGTTACCGGGGGCCCGAGAGTTGCTGCGCCGCGTCGCCGAACTGGGTCTGCAGGTGGTGCTGGCCAGCTCGGCACCCGACGACGAACTCGACATGCTGCGCAAGGTGCTCGGCTGCGACGACGTGATCGCAGCAACGACGTCATCCCGCGACGTCGACACCGCCAAGCCTGAGCCGGGCATAGTGCAAGTCGCGATGGACCGGGTCGGGGTGACCCCTGAACACGCCGTGTTCGTCGGCGACGCCGTCTGGGATGCACACGCTGCCAAGGCCGCCGGGTTGCTGTGCATCGGAGTGCGCAGCGGCGGCATCGCAGACGCGGAATTGCAGGCGGCGGGCGCGTCACCGATCTTCGCCGACCCGCAGGACCTCCTCAATCATCTGGAATCCACCCGTATCGCGGCGCTGGTGCGCGGCCGCTGATTACTTGCCGTGGGTGCGCAGCGACAGCGGCAACAGCCACCAAAAGACCGCAAACATCGCCAGCGCACACGCCCCGGCTATCAACCCCGCAGTGGTCCCGGCCACCGCCACGAAGATGATGAGCGTTACCCCGGTCAGCGCCAACCCGAGCAGCGCCAGCCCGGCGTAGGCGCATCGGTGCGCGGCCGACACCAGCACTTGCAGGCGATGCCGCCGGAACAGCAGCCGATGAATGCCGACCGGGGCGATGAGCAAAACCGTTGCGCCCACCGAACATCCCACCGTCGCCAAATACGCCATCCGCATCTCTTGATCGAGAACGTCAAACCGCTGCTGGAAAGGGAGCGTCAGGAGGAACCCGGTGAGCAGCTGCACGCCGGTCTGCACCACCCGGAGTTCCTGCAACAGGCTGTTCCAGTTGCGGTCGAGCCGCTCGGTTTCGGTCTCGCCGCGCTTGTCGCGATCCCATCGCTGGTCGTCTTCCGGGTGGTCGACATCCATGCCCGTGATCATCGCACCCACGGGCCCGCTTGACTTCGAGGGACACGTCGCCATCGCCGAGGCCATGACGTGGGGTGACGTCAGCGGTTGAGTTTGCCCTCGCGCACGCCGGTCAAGGCGTCGTCCAGCGTCGGGTACAACGGGAACGTCTTGTCCAGACCGGTCAAATGAATCGGGCGTCTGGTCGCCGGGCCCCTCGCGACCACCCCGAACTCCGCCGCCTTGCCGAGTTTCTCGTAGGTCGCCGCCAGGATCTTCAGCCCGACCGAGCCGAGAAACTCCACGGCGGAAAGGTCGATGACCAGCGCCGTCGGCGCTTCCGCAATGACCGTACCGATGGCTTGTTCCAGGGCCGGGGCGGTGACTAGATCGATTTCGCCGCTGACACTGACCACGGACACACCATCGTGGTCCGCAACCAACGTGGTAATCGAATCAGGTGCTGACAATGGTGATCCTTTGTCCCGGGCTTCAGTGTGGTGCAAGCCTAGCCTGCCGTGCGAACTGCGAGAAGAAGAAGACCTCAACGCTTGCCCCGCGTCAAACCAGGCTAGTCTCCCCATAGAACCTGCGCACTGCGGAGCGCGACGCGGCACACGGGAGGCCAGATGTCAGATTCCAGCAGCACCGGCACCACCTCGCAGATCGTCAGCATCTCCAGTGAAGGTCTTCTTCCGCAGCTAGTGCAGCATCTGCGACAGAATCGCACGGTTCTGCGCGAGGAGTGGGCCCGCCGGATCACCGAGGCCGAATTGCTCACGGCGATGACCCCGGAGGAGCTCTTCTCCGAAGCGACCGCCGTCTACGACAACTACGTCGAGGTGCTCGAAACAGGTAGCGTCGAGGCCCTGCAGGCCTACGCGCGCGACCTGTCGGAACGCATCATCCCGCGAGGCGTGGAAACCGACGAGGTGCTCGGCATCGTGCTGCTGCTGCGCGACGTGCTCGCGCGCTCGCTGTTCGAGAAGTACCAGACCGAGTTCGAAATGCTCAACCGTGTTCTGGACGCCTACGAGCCGGCGGCCAACCGCATCGCCAACACCGTGG
>JAVROG010000504.1:0-9340 GCA_032162865.1 Mycobacterium sp.
GCTGCAAATCGACGATTACCGCATCGGGATCGTTGTCGGTGACTGCGTCGGCCGCGGCCTGCCGGCCGCCGCGATCATGGGTCAGCTTCGCAGCTCGGCTCGCGCGCTGCTGCTCACCGGCGCCAGACCGGCGGTGCTACTCGAACAACTCGACGCCGCCGCGTCGCTCATTCCGGATGCCTACTGCACCACGGTGTTTCTGGCGATTCTGGACACCTCATCCGGGCTACTGGAGTACAGCAACGCCGGCCACATGCCCGCCGTGCTGGTCGGGGCCGATTTCGGACCAGGCAGCGGCACGATGATGCTCACCGATGCCAGCTCGGTGCCGCTCGCGGTCCGACGCAACGAGACTCGCCCGCAATCATCGAAGGTGTTACGGCCGGGTGCGATGCTGATGCTGTTCACCGACGGCCTGGTCGAACGTAGACATGAGTCGATTGACGACGGTCTCGCGCGTGTCGCCGACGTGTTGACGGATTCGGTGAACCTACCGATCAACGCTGTCGCCGACGCCGTGCTGGACCAACTGGCGCCAGCGGCGGGCTACGACGATGACGTCGCGATGGTGGTGTACCGCCACGCATTAGCACCGCTACGCATCGAAACCGAAGCCACCCCAGATCAATTGGCCCCTATCCGGCGTCAGCTCACCTCGTGGCTGCAGGCCGCCGCAGTCGGGGAGGAGCTGACCAGCGACATTGTGCTGGTGGTTAGCGAGGCATGCACCAACTGCATCGAGCATGCCTATGTCGGCCATGACGTCGGGGCAATACTTCTCGAGATGGAAGCCGTCAACGGCGAAGTCCGCTCGCGGATCACTGACTCCGGTTCCTGGAAGCCGCCGGCCGAAAATCCCGGCAACGGTGGCCGAGGCCTCCTGCTGATGCGGGCCATGAGTGAACTGATGGAGGTGGAAAATCGTCCCGACGGAACCACCATCGACCTTGTCTTCCGGCTCGCCGATGCCGAGGGTCATTGAGCCGTGCTGTTTGCAGTTGTGCGATGGGGGTAAACACCGTTGTGACTTACGCGGCGACCACCGTTGAACCCGCTCTGCCTGCGGCACAGGGTCCGTTGTCGACGGCTGTCCGACGCACTTTGACCGCTCCTGCCTCCCGCGAGCACGCCGGTCGCGTCGGCGCTTCGGTGGGCGACGCCGATCCTTACGGCCTCGACCTGCAGTTGGCGCTGTACATGTGTTACGAGTTGCACTACCGAGGGTTTGCATCCGTTGACCCCAGCTGGGAGTGGAATCCCGCACTGCTTGGCCTGCGCGCCGAACTGGAGCGCGTTTTCCTCGCCGGCGTACGCCGCGACGTGGGCCCTATCGAATCCGACCACACCGCTGCGGCCGAAATGGATTCGATCGCACTCGAACCGGCCGACGGCACCGGTCCGTCGTACTTCCTGCGTGACACCGGAACGTGGGAGCAGATGCGCGAATACTTCGCGCATCGATCGCTGTATCACCTCAAAGAGGGCGATCCGCACTCGTTCGCGATCGCCCGCCTCACGGGTACCGCCAAGGCGGCCTTTGTCGCGGTCGAATTCGACGAGTACGGTGCTGGCCAGGGACGACGGATGCACCAACAACTTTTCGCTGATCTGTTGGACGCCGCGGATCTGGATTCGACCTACCTGGGTTACCTGGACGCAGTGCCCGCCGAATCGTTGGCGGCGGTGAACCTGATGTCCTTGTTCGGACTGCACCGGCAGTTGCGTGGCGCGGCGGTAGGGCATTTCGCGTCGACGGAGATCACCTCGCCACCTGGCTCCCGGCGCATGGTCGAGGCGCTACAACGAATGCAAGCGCCGTCAGCCTGCATCGAGTTCTACCGCGAGCATGTGGAAGCCGACGCGGTCCACGAGCACGTGGTGCGTTTGGACGTGGTCGGCGATCTTGTGGCCCGCGAACCACACCTCGACAGCGACGTCGTCTTTGGGATCCGGGCACACGCCGCCGTCGAGAATCGGTTGGCCGACGCCGTCATGGCGTCGTGGCAGCAGGGAAAGTCGTCGCTGCGCCGGCCGCTCAGCTAAGCAAACGCTTCACTTTGGTTGTCCGGCATCGTCGATGGCTGGTGTCGCACAACGGATATTCTTGGCTTCGCCGGCACGTGCAGATCGCAACCATGAATCGGTCGGATTCCACCACACCACCATCGGGCATCTCGATGCGCACCGGGCCGGAAACCAGTATTGGCCCGTTGGGCACCACCTGCACCCGCGTCGTGCTCACGGCTTATCCGCCCTGATCACCACGAGCTTCTCCTCCCGGCAACCGCGTGCGATCTGACCGGTCTTCTCCAACCATTCGGCCCGCGCCATCAGGACCGGTCCGAACGGTATGAATTGCGTCGCAACAACCCCGGCATGCAGTCCTGTTGCCCGTAGTGAGCCCAACGTCTGTTCAACACCGGCCAGAGCGGAATGCACCAGCAACAGTGAACCGCCGTCGCACAACAGTTTTGGCGCCGACGCACACAGTGGATCTAGAACCAGCCGCCCATCGGGACCAGCGTTCCACGCCCATGACGGGCCGGCAGCCGTGGATATCGCGTCGGTGTCGTCGACGGGAGGGGCGGGCACATACGGTGGATTGGACACCACCACGTCGAACGGTTCGTGTTCGAGGGCTTTCACCCAAGAACCTTGCCGCACATCGACGTTCACGCCAGCACCGACGGCGTTGCCGCGGGAATAGCTGACGGCATGCGGGCAGATGTCGAAGGCGGTCACACTGGCACAACCCATTTCGGCCGCGGCGATCGCGACAAACCCACTGCCCGTACACAGATCGAGCACCCTGCGCCGAGGAATCAAACCCGTTCGCCGCATTGTGTCGACGAGTAGGTAAGAGTCATATTGCGGCTGGTACACCCTTTCGGCGACCAGAGATTCACCCCGGGCTGGGTAAACGGTCGTCACGGCAAGCCTCTCTCGACTTGTGATCGCTGCCGTGGCGATCACGGCTCAGCGTGTAAATGCCCGTTAACAACGGTGTTAAAACCGAACGACGGACATGTCGTCACTACTGGGTGGAACCCGCCGGAGCCTGGGCTAACTGCTTGAGAAGCGTTGAGCAGAAGGCGGACAGATCTCGCGGTGAGCGGCTGGTGATCAGGTTGCCATCGACCACTACCTCTTCGTCGACCACTCGGGCCCCTGCGTTGCGCAGATCGGTGCGAATGCTCGGATAGGAGGTCATTGAACGTCCGGCCACCACACCGGCTTCCACCAGCGTCCACGGTCCGTGGCAGATGGCCGCGACGGGCTTTCCGGAGTCGACGAAGTCGCGCACGAACGAGACAGCCGACTTGTCCGCACGTAACTTGTCCGGATTCACCGTGCCGCCGGGCAGCACCAGCCCGTCGTAATCGGCTACCGACGCCTCCGATACCGTCCGGTCAACCTTGATCTGTCCGGCGGGCTCGAGATCGTGGTTGCGTGCTTCGATTTCGCCGGCTTTGAGCGACAACACGTCAACATCCGCACCTGCCCGGTGCAGCGCATCGCGAGGCTGCTCCAACTCAACCTTCTCTACGCCGTCGGCAGCCAGGATCGCAATCTTCCTACCGTCCAATTCTTTTGACATCGTCCAACTCCTTAAGGATTGAGAACAACCTTGGTGCAGTTGTCCTGCTTGTGTTTGAAGATCTCGTACCCGTGAGGTGCCTGGTCGAGCCGCAGATGGTGGGTGATGATCACCGTCGGATCGATTTCGCCATTGCGAATCCGTTCCAGCAGGGGGCGCATATAACGCTGCACGTGACACTGGCCGGTCTTGATCGTCAACGAACGATTCATGACGGCGCCGATCGGGAACTTGTCCATCATCCCACCGTATACGCCGACCACCGAGATTGTGCCCCCGTTTCGGCAGCTCATCGCGGCCTCCCGAAGTGCATGCGGCCGTTCGGTTTCCAACCGCGCCGCCTGCTTCACCCGATCGTAGGCATCAACGATGGTGGAACCGTTACGGGCTTCCATGCCGACCGCATCGATGCAATGGTCGGGACCGCGCCCGGCGGTCATATCCCGTAACTCTTCCAGTACCGAAGTCTCTGCGAAGTTCAGCGGTGTCGCACCTAGTCGTTGGGCCAACTCCAGACGATAGGGCACCTGGTCGATGGCAATGACTTGCGAGGCGCCCAGCAGTAATGCGCTCACCATCGCGAACAAGCCCACCGGTCCGGCACCCCACACCGCTACGACGTCACCATGCGTGATGCCACACATCTCGGCGCCCATGTAGCCGGTCGGCAAGATGTCCGACAGGAATAGCACCTGGTCATCGGTGAGATCGTCCTCGACTTTTAACGGACCCACATCGGCGAACGGCACTCGTACGTATTCTGCTTGCCCACCGGCGAATCCGCCCAGCATGTGCGAATAACCGAAGAGACCCGCCGGGGAATGTCCCATCAACTTCTCGGCCATTCCGGCGTTGGGGTTGGAGTTTTCGCATAGTGAGTACAGCTCGCGCTCACAAGCCGAACAGGCCCCGCACGCGATAGGAAATGGCACCACCACCCGATCACCGATGGACAGGTTGCCCACCGCCTTGCCTACTTCGACAACCTCACCCATGAATTCGTGGCCGAGCACGTCGCCGTGCTTGACGGTAGGGATGTAGCCGTCATAAAGGTGTAGATCGGAACCGCAAATCGCGGTTGAGGTGACCCGCACGATTGCGTCGCGGTCGTTGAGGATCTTGGGGTCCGGAACCGACTGCACCTCAACACTATTGCGCCCCGCCCAGATAGTGGCCTTCATATCTACCCTTCCTTGCCTGCCGGTTGGGCGGCCTGCTGATGCATCTGCCGAAACGCGACGGTCCCGTCCGGCGACCCGTCAGAACGCAATACCTGGCCGGTTTCTATGATCTGTTTGAAACGACGAAGGTCGTCATTTACCTGCTGATCAGGCGACTCCCCCAACAGCGTCGCCGCCGCTTTCCCGAGCACACCGCCGGGTAGCTGGTAGGCCATCGTGACTCGAACTTCGGTGCCGTTGCCGGAGTTGTCAGATGTGAAGTCGACACATCCGCTGTTGGAGATACCAGTGCCCGGCACTGACTGCCAAGCGATCCGCTTGCCCGGCTCGTCTTGAATAATTTCCGCATCCCATTGCACAGGCTGCCCGACTGGGGCGTTGGCCACCCAGTGGGACCGGCCGGCGTCGGCGGCGGTGACCGACTTGAGGTGGTACATGAATTCCGGCAGGTTTTCCAGGTCGCGCCAGAAGCCGTAAACGTCTTCAGGCGAACGCTGTACGGTCACCGCCGCGCGCAATGTGTGGTGTCGCTCGGTGCTTGCGTGGCGCGCTTGGTTGTTCCTGGTGGTCCGCAGGGCGGCATAAAGGTCCGCACCGCCGATCACCGATAATGCGGCTGCAGCAATGATGCCGCGCCGGCGCCTTCCCGGGCCGCGGCTTGCCACGCCCGCTGCCAGCACTGCGATGTCTAGCACGTCACCGGCCACCCGGGTCCAGACTAACTTTTCCGATCCAAGCAAAAGTGCTGCGGCATGGCCGCATTCGCGCACGCCCAACGCACGAATGACCGCGCGCGAACGCGGCGTCTCGTCGACACCGGCCAGTGCAGCAATTCCGCTGGGTGCCAGCACTTCGGAAAGACCAAGCCCCAAGCTGGCCGCTCCAAGTCCCTTCACCAGGGTCGCAGTCGTGCTCGCTGCGGAATCATTCATCGCCAAAACTCCTTGCACTGCAGGATTACAGGCCCAACCGCGGACCCGGCTCGCCGCGCTACCGGAGCCATACCCCTGCGTCGATCACCCAAACGTGCTTGTCAACTCGACGCAGTGCGCAGCGCCTCAAGCAGTGGTTCGGCGGCTTCTTTCAGGAACAACTCCTGGGATTCGCCGCCTATCTGGATGAGCGCGATGTCGCTGAAGCCGCCTTCCCAGAACGGCCGCACCGCTTCCACGATGGCGTCGAGGTCCGGCCCGCACGGAATGCTCTCGGCCACGTCTTCAGGTCGCACGAATTGCGTTGCGCCGGCGAAACCCGCTGGTGTCGGCAGGTCGGCATTGACCGCCCAACCGCCGGCGAACCAGCGGAACTGGTCGTGCGCCCGCGCAATGGCGGCGTCGCGGTCCGGATCCCAGCAAACGGGTACCTGCCCAACGACGCGTCCGGCCCCAGGCCAGCCGCCGGCTTGGCGGGCGGTGTGCCAGCCGTCCACCAGTTCTTGGTCGGGTTGGACAGCGATGAGGTGATCAGCAAGTTTGCCGAGCTTCTCGACACCTTTGGCGCCAGCCATCGCCACGGCGATGCCCGGCGGCACTTCGGGGGTGTCCCAGAGTCGCGCGGAATCGACCTGGAAGTAGTCGCCGCGCCAGTCCACTAATTCGCCGCCGAACAATTCGCGGATGATCTTGATGGCTTCACGCAACATGTCCTGGCGGCGCTCGACGGTCGGCCAGCCTGCTCCGACCACATGCTCGTTGAGGTTCTCGCCGCTGCCCAGCCCGAGAGTGAACCGGCCATCGGCGAGGATCTGCACGGTCGCGGCCTGCTGCGCGACGATTGCAGGGTGATAGCGCATCGTCGGGCAGGTCACGTAGGAGTACAGGTCTACCCGTTCGGTTGCGTGCGCTACCGCACCCAGCACCGCCCACGCATTGGGGGCATGCCCCTGCGAGGCCAGCCAGGGCGAGAAGTGGTCACTGCAGACCTCGAAGTCAAAACCCCGTTGCTCAGCCGAAACAGAATCGCGCACAAGCTCTTTAGGACCAGCCTGCTCCGTCATCAGGGTATAGCCGAACCGTGCCATACCAGATGTGTACCCCGAGTCCCGCAGTGCAAACGGCGCTACCCGTCACCGGGGGTCTAGCCGTCAGAGCCGCTCTTTGACCGCCGCGGACAGTCGACCCCCGTCGGCCTTGCCCTCGGCGATTCCCGTGGCCACCTTCATGACCAGCCCCATCTGCTTCATGGTGGGTCGTTGCCCGGTCGTCTCGGCCACCTGGGCGATCGCGGTTTCGACGACGTCGACCACCTCGGCGTCGGTGAGCGGCGTCGGCAGGTACTCGTCGATGATGCGCGCCTCGGCGTGCTCGTTGGCGGCGAGCTCACCGCGTCCATTCTGGGTGTAGATCTCGGCCGCTTCACCGCGCTTGCGGGCCTCCCGGGCCAGCACCTTGAGCACCTCGTCGTCGGAGAGCTCTCTGGCAGCCTTGCCCGAGACCTCCTCTGTTTGGATCGCGGCCAGCAGCAAGCGCAGCGTCGCCGTTCGCAACTTCTCCTGCGCCTTCATCGACTCGGTCAGGTCCGACCGGAGCCGGGATTTGAGTTCCGCCATCACAGAGACGCTACGCGCCGCTACCCTCGGCGAACGCAACCCAGAGGCGTCTGGTCAACCTAGATTGAGAAATGCTTCGCCCGCCGACAGGATGGACCCATGACGAACGACGACAGCCGCTACCTACGGTGAGCACGCTGCCGCCTGACTACCCGGGCGATCCCTCGCTTGGGACTACTGGATCTGAGCCATCCCCGGCGTATGAGCCACCCCCGGCGTACGGCCCGCCCCCCGCCTACGCCCAGCCGCAGGGTTACGCACAATCACCTGGTTACGGCCCACCACCCGGTTACGGCCCACCACCGGGTTACGGCCCCCCCGGCTACGGCCCACCACCCGGCTACGGCCCGCCCCCTTACGGTCCACCACCGGGTTACGGCCCGCCTCCCGGTTACGGTCCACCGCCCGGCTACGGCCCACCACCCGGATATGGCGCCCAACCCGGTTACCCCCCACCTGGCTATGGTGCTACGCCCGGCGTGCCATTCGGTCCGCCACTCATCCCGGGAGCGGTAAAACCCGGCATCATCCCGCTTCGGCCGCTGACCCTGAGCGACATCTTCAACGGTGCGGTCGGCTACATCCGCGCCAATCCGAAGCCGACATTGGGCTTGACCGCCATCGTTGTGGTCGTCATGCAGGTCATCTCTTTGCTTGCCACCATCGGACCCCTGACCGCCGCCAACCGCTTCCAGTCCAAACCGTCCGAGGCAAGTTTGGGCGCCTTGGGCGCGTGGACGGCGTCGTTGGGCGGGGGCGCCCTGGTCAGCTGGCTCGGCAGCATGCTGCTCAGCGGGATGCTGACGGTCATTGTCGGGCGGGCGGTCTTCGGATCGCCGATCACCATCAGAGAAACATGGACCAAGGTCCGCGGCCGACTGCTCGCGCTGCTCGGCCTGGCGCTGCTGGAGGGCGTCGGGGTCGCGGTCATCATCGGGCTGGTCGTGGTGATCCTGGTCGGTGTCGGCACCGCCGCCAATGCCGGGGTGGCGGTACTCCTCGGATTTCCGCTGCTCTTTCTCGTTTTCGTGTTCCTGGTCTACGCATACACCGTGTTGCTGTTCGCGCCGGTGCTGATCGTGCTGGAGAGACTGCCGGTCTTCGACGCAATCACCAGGTCGTTCGCCCTCATCCGCAACGGCTTCTGGCGGGTCCTGGGCATCCGCCTGCTGGCAGCCTTGGTAGTCAGCATCGTCGGAGGCGCGATCTCGGCACCCTTCACCATCATTGGCGAGATCATGCTGATGGGATCGTCGAGCACCAATGGGTTGCTCATCGGCACCACGCTGTCGTCCATCGGAGGCGCCATCAGCCAGATCGTCACCGCGCCGTTCGTCGCCGGAGTCGTGGTGCTGTTGTACACCGATCGGCGGATCCGAGGCGAGGCGTTCGACCTGGTGCTGCAGACCGGCGCGGCCGGCGGGCCCACCGCGGTGGAATCCACCGACAACCTCTGGCTCACCCGGTCCTTCTAACGGAATGGTGAGCTGACAGTGCCCTCGATCGACATCGACCGCGATGCCGCGCATGAGGCGGCACAGCGCGAACTCAACAAGCCGATCTATCCCAAGCATTCTTTGACCGAGATGGTCATCGACAAGATCAACGAGTTCCTGATGCGGCTGCTGCAAAAGAGCTCGCAGGTATCTGGCGGATGGTTCACCGTCACCGTGCTCATCATCTTGGTCGTGATCGCGGTGATCGTCGCCGTCCACATTGCCCGCCGAACCATGCGCACCAACCGTGGCGGTGACTACGAACTGTTCGATGCCGGCCAGCTCACCGCGGCCCAACATCGAGCGACAGCGGAAAGCTTTGCCGCCGAGGGTAATTGGGCTGCGGCGATCCGACATCGGCTACGCGCGGTCGCACGGGAGCTGGAGGAGACCGGCGTGCTCACCCAGGTTCCCGGCCGCACCGCCAATGAGCTGGCCACCGACGCAGGCGAGGCACTGCCGCACCTGGCGGGGGAATTGAACCAGGCGGCAACGGCATTCAACGATGTCACCTACG
>JAVROG010000505.1:0-2831 GCA_032162865.1 Mycobacterium sp.
CGCCGCGCGCCACGGGAAGTTCTACACAGATTTGGGCAACGCCGGCGCAGGGCGGACCGACTCGCGCGCAAACAAGAGAGCACCGCGCACCCGATGAGGAGATGGTCGAGATGACCGACACTGCGACCGAGCAATTGGTGCAGTTCGAATTGCTGATCGGCGGCAAGCAGACCGCCGCCGAGTCGGGAGCCACCTACGACAGCGTCGACCCGTTCACGGGCGCGCCCTGGGCGCGCGTGCCCGACGGCGGGGCCGCGGACGTAGACCGTGCGGTGGCCGCCGCACGCGCCGCGCTGAGCGGCCCGTGGGGGCAGTTGACCGCTACGGCGCGTGGCAAATTGTTGTGGCGGTTGGGTGAGGTCATCTCGCGCGAGGCGGAGAATCTGGCCGAGTTGGAGGTCCGCGACGGCGGCAAGCTGGTCCGCGAGATGGTCGGCCAAATGAAAGCATTGCCAGACTATTACTTCTACTACGCTGGGCTGGCCGACAAGCTGCAGGGTCAGGTCGTCCCGGTCGACAAGCCCAACTTCTTCGTCTACACCCGCCACGAGCCAGTCGGCGTGGTCGGTGCGATCACCCCGTGGAACTCACCGCTGCTGCTGCTGACGTGGAAGCTCGCCGCCGGGCTTGCTGCCGGGTGCACCTTCGTCATCAAGCCGAGCGACCACACACCGACGTCGACGCTCGCATTTGCAAAGTTGTTCGCCGAGGCCGGCTTTCCGCCTGGCGTCATCAATGTCGTCACCGGCTGGGGACCCGAGACCGGTGCCGCTCTCGCCTCGCACCCCGGCGTCGATAAGATCGCGTTCACAGGATCGACGGCTACCGGCATTCACGTCGGAAAGGCCGCGATCGCCAACATGACTCGCTTCTCCCTGGAGCTGGGCGGCAAGTCCGCACAGGTGGTGTTCGACGACGCCGACCTGGACGCTGCGGCCAATGGCGTAATCGCCGGCGTGTTCGCGGCCACCGGTCAGACCTGTTTGGCGGGCTCGCGCCTACTCGTCCATGACAGCGTCGCTGACGCACTGGTCGAGCGCATCGTCGCCCGCGCGGCGACCATCAAGCTCGGCGACCCCAAGGACCCGGCGACCGAGATGGGCCCGGTTTCCAATCAGCCGCAGTACGAAAAGGTGCTGTCGCACTTCACCTCTGCCCGCGAACAGGGTGCCACGGTGGCCTACGGCGGCGAGCCGGCCAGCGAACTCGGCGGCTTCTTCGTCAAGCCGACGGTGCTGACCGATGTTGATCCCTCGATGCGGGCCGTCACCGAGGAGGTCTTCGGCCCCGTGCTCGCAGTGCTGACCTTCGCCGACGAGGACGAGGCCGTCGCTGCGGCGAATGCCACCGAGTTCGGCTTGGCCGCAGGTGTCTGGACCAAAGATGTCCACCGCGCGCACCGGGTGGCCGCAAAGTTACGGGCAGGAACGGTGTGGGTCAACGCGTATCGCGTTGTCGCACCGCATGTTCCGTTCGGAGGCATCGGCTCCAGCGGTATCGGCCGAGAGAACGGCATCGATGCCGTCAAGGACTTCACCGAAACCAAGGCGATCTGGGTGGAACTGTCCGGGGCGACCCGGGACCCGTTCACGCTCGGCTGAGTGTCCAACAACCAGGAGTGACGTGCCTGCAATGTCGACCGACACCGGCGCCTGGGAGCTGCCCGACGAACTCGTGCTGCTCCGCGACACCGTGCGGCGGTTCATGAATGCGCACGTGCATCCCACCGAGGAAAAGCTGGAGCACGACACCGTCGGGCTCCCGCGCGACCAACTCGTCGCACTGCAGGCTAAGGCGCGCGAGCTGGGACTGTGGGCGTTGCAGACGCCCGAGGAGTACGGAGGCGCCGGACTCGGCGTGCTCGGCCAGGTGGTAGTCGGTGAGGAGGCCGCGAAATGCAGGATGGGAGCGTTCTTTCCGGCCCTTGGCGCATTCGGCGGCAACCCGCCGAACATCATGTTCAAGGCCTCGCCCGAGCAGTTCGCGAAGTACGCCCAGCCGATCATCGACGGCACGATGACGAAGGCGTACACCGCAATCACCGAGGCCTCCGGCGGATCCGATCCGGCACGGGCAATCCAGCTCAAGGCGGTCCGGAACGGTTCAAAAAATGGAGCCTACGTACTCAACGGTTCCAAGATGTGGATCTCGCATGCTCCCGATGCCGATTGGGGCGTCGTCTACGCACGCACCGGCGAAGGTCGCAACGGAATCTCGGCCTTCATCCTCGAGAAGGACACCCCGGGGGTCACCTTCAGCCGCATCCCGGTGATGGCCTCTTTCGCTCCGTATGAACTGCACTTCGACAACGTGCGGATACCGGCCGAGCAGCTGGTCGGCGCGGAAGGGCAGGGCTTCGCGTTGGCCAGCGACTTCCTGATCCACGGCCGCATTGTTTACGCCGCGGGCCCGATCGGCATCGCGCAGTCAGCCCTCGACTTGGCGTGCCAATGGGCTAAGGACCGCAAGCTATTCGGTGGTCGGCTCGCCGACAAACAGGGCATCCAATGGATGCTCGTCGACAGCGAAGTGGAACTACGCGCGGCCCGCCTGTTGATGTACCAGGCAGCATGGAACGCCGATCTCGGTCGCAACGTCCGCGTCGACGCGTCGATCGCCAAGATGTACGGCACCGAGGCCGCCTACAAGGTGCTCGACCGTTGTATCCAAATCCATGGCGCCCTTGGCATCTCCACCGAGCTCCCGTTGGAACGCTGGTTCCGCGACCTGCGCGTCAAGCGACTCGGCGAAGGTGCCACCGAGGTCCAACGCGAAGTCATCGCCCGGTCGTTGATCAAGTAGGGGTGTCATGCACGGTCACATGTTGCTCG
>JAVROG010000506.1:0-4603 GCA_032162865.1 Mycobacterium sp.
CCAGTTCACATCGCCGGCGCCGTCATGTCGTAGCCGCAGCCTGACGCCGGACTGCGTCCAATGTTCGTGTTGCATCGCCCCGGTGGCCTCATGCGCAAGCTCAGTGGCCGCCGGTAGGTCGGCCGCGGGGTCAAAGGTTACCTCCGGCTCGGAGAAACCCGGAGAACGCTTGGACTAGAGAATCGCTAGCGACAAAGTCTTGACTGACTCCAGAAAACCGCGAACTATGGGCCTGTGTCCTCAGCCCAGGATTACGCCGAGCAGTTGCGGACGGCGGATTTGCGGGTGACGCGACCCCGAGTCGCAGTGCTGGAGGCGGTGCGTGAGCATCCGCATGCCGACACCGACACGATCATCTCGACTGTGCGACAAGGCCTCCCCGATGTGTCACGCCAGGCCGTATATGACGTACTCAATGCGCTGACGGCGGCCGGTCTGGTTCGGCGAATCCAGCCCTTGGGCTTGGTGGCTCGTTATGAGTCCCGCGTCGACGACAACCACCACCACGTCGTATGCCGGTCGTGCGGGGTCATTGCCGACATCGATTGCGCGGTCGGTGAGGCGCCGTGCCTGACGCCATCGGACGACGAAAAGATCTTGGATGGTTTTGTTCTCGACGAGGCCGAAGTCATCTATTGGGGCGTGTGCCCCGACTGTTTAGTTAGTGATTCCTGATCACTGTTGTGATCGCAGCCCAATTCACCAACACCCGGAAGGAATGTTGTGTCATCCGATACATCCGATAGCCGCCCGCCCAACCCCGACGTGGAATCGTCCAGCACCAGCGAGAGCGAGAACCCGGCAATCCCGTCGCCGACGCCTAAATCGCATGCGCCACGGACCAACCGGGACTGGTGGCCCGACCAGGTCGATGTGTCGAGACTGCACCCGCAATCAGTACAGGGCAACCCGCTGGGCGTGGACTTCGACTACGCCGCGGAGTTCGCCAAGCTCGACGTCGAGGCACTCAAGGCCGACCTGATCTCGGTGATGACCACCTCGCAGGATTGGTGGCCGGCCGACTACGGGCACTACGGCGGCTTCTTCATCCGGATGAGCTGGCACGCGGCGGGTACTTACCGCATCTATGACGGCCGCGGCGGCGGCGGACAAGGCCTGCAGCGGTTTGCCCCGCTGAACAGCTGGCCGGACAACGCCAGCCTGGACAAGGCGCGCCGGCTGCTGTGGCCGGTCAAGAAGAAGCACGGGAACAAAATCTCCTGGGCAGACCTGCTGGTCTATGCGGGCAACGTAGCCCTGGAGTCGATGGGGTTCGAGACCTTCGGCTTCGGTTTCGGTCGCCCCGACGTCTGGGAGCCAGAAGAAGTCGTCTTCGGCGAAGAGGAAGAGTGGCTGGGCACCGACAAGCGCTACTCGGGCAAACGCCAACTGGCGGAGCCCTACGGTGCGACCACCATGGGTCTGATCTACGTCAATCCGGAAGGCCCCGAGGGCAAACCGGATCCGGTTGCCGCGGCGCACGACATCCGCGAGACGTTCGGTCGCATGGCGATGAACGACGAGGAGACCGCCGCACTCATCGTGGGTGGCCATAGTTTCGGCAAGACGCATGGTGCCGGCGACGCCGATCTGGTCGGACCCGAACCCGAGGCTGCCCCGATAGAGCAGCAGGGGCTGGGCTGGAAGAGCTCGTATGGCAGTGGTGTCGGCAAGGATGCCATCACCAGCGGCCTGGAGGTCGTCTGGACGCCCACGCCCACGAAATGGGACAACAGTTTCCTGGAGACCCTGTACGGCTTCGAGTGGGAGTTGGTCAAGAGCCCAGCGGGGGCATGGCAGTTCACCGCAAAGGACGGCGCCGGCGCGGGCACCATCCCCGATCCGTTCGGCGGCCCGGGCCGCGCCCCGACGATGCTGGTCACCGACATCTCGTTGCGCGAGGACCCAACCTATCGCCGGATCACCCAGCGCTGGCTGGAAAATCCGGCCGAGCTGTCCGAGGCGTTCGCCAAGGCTTGGTACAAGCTGCTGCACCGCGATCTGGGACCGATCTCGCGGTACCTCGGGCCGTGGGTTGCCGAGCCGCAGTTGTGGCAGGACCCGGTTCCGGCGGTCGACCACGAGCTGGTGGACGACGACGACGTCGCGAGCCTGAAGGCCAAGGTGCTCGAGTCCGGTCTGTCGGTCCAGCAGCTGGTGAAGGCGGCCTGGTCGTCAGCCGGGAGCTACCGCAACACCGACAAGCGCGGTGGTGCGAACGGGGCACGGATCCGTCTGGAACCGCAGCGGGGTTGGGAGGTCAACGAACCCTCTGAGCTGGACAAGGTGCTACCGGTCCTCGAGGGAATCCAGCAGGACTTCAACGGCTCGGCCGCAGGCGGCAAGAAGATCTCGCTGGCCGACCTGATCGTCCTGGCCGGATCCGCGGCGGTCGAGAAGGCTGCCAAGGACGCCGGCTACGAGGTATCGGTGCATTTCGCCCCCGGGCGCACCGATGCCACCCAGGAAAGCACCGATGTGGAGTCGTTCGCGGTGCTCGAACCGCGGGCGGACGGGTTCCGCAACTACGTGCGTCCCGGCGAAAAGGCTCCCGTCGAGCAGTTGCTGCTGGAGCGCGCCTACCTGCTGGGGGTGACCGCCCCGGAGCTGACGGTGCTCATCGGTGGGCTTCGTGCCCTCGGCGCCAACCATGGTGGCAGCAAGCACGGCGTGTTCACCGAGAAGACGGGTGTGTTGACCAACGACTTCTTCGTCAACCTGCTCGACATGGGTACGGAGTGGAAGCCGTCGCAGACCGCCGAGAACGTCTACGAGGGCACCGATCGGGCTACCGGTGCTGCTAAGTGGACCGCGACCGCCAATGACCTTGTGTTCGGCTCCAATTCGGTGCTGCGCGCCCTCGTGGAGGTGTACGCGCAGGACGACAACGAGGCGAAGTTCGTCGAGGACTTCGTCGCGGCATGGGTCAAGGTCATGAACAACGACCGGTTCGACCTGGATTAACCCCGCTCGATCGACAAGGCGGTACGGACACCCCGCGAGCCACCCGCTCGCGGGGTGTTCGTTCGTTCAGGCGGGTGTCGAGGTGACGACGATTGAGTCTCCCCCGGGTTGCCAGGCGGCCGTGAAGGTGGCGATCGAGACCTGCTCGTCGGCATGATCAGCACCCGGATCGTTGAGATGCACGATCTCGTTGTTGGTGTCGATGCCGGTGACCACCAAGAAGTGATCGGCCGCGGTGCGCGGGTCGCTGGTATTCCAGATGATGGCGGAATTCACCCACGCGATGATCTTGCGGTTGCCGGTGAGGTAGCGCTCGAGCGCAGGCAGGCCGGTCTGATCGGGATGCGTCGTCGCGTCGGTCATCACCGACTTGATGCCGTAGTGCTCCAGGAGCACCACCTCGTCGGCCATTTCGATGCCGCCGTTGCCGTTCGCGTGGCTCGGGTCGTTCACCGGAGCGTAGATCGGACCGGGGTTGGTCCCCGACGGCGTGTTCAAGGCCAACGTGATCACCTGCTGCTCGGTGGGCGCGTGCCCGGTGATCTCGCCGACCACGTCGGCCACCGACACCAGTCCGCAGTTGTCCTCGAGTGACTGGGCTTGCCAGTACTTGGCGGCCGCGACCGGGTTACCGAATATGCCACTGGCCGTGACCGCGTTCGTAGCAGGGGGCGTCGAGGGTGTCGATGGCGGTTTGCGGATTGCGGCCGAATCGGTCGTTGGCGACGAGATCTGGGTGCCGTGTGAGTGCGGCGATGTTGTCGGGCTACAGGCGGATACGCAAACCACACTGGCGACGAGCAGGGCCGTCGCCGCTTTGCTCATCGCGACAGATCCCACTGACCGAAATCTGGGGCCAGAACGTCGTCGACGTCCACCTTGATGCCGTTCAGCACCGGGCCTTCGATCACTCCCTGATAGAGCACCGCAGCGGGTTCGCGCTGCCCGTTCGACCATGCCTTGGTTTGCCATGCCCAGCTATGACCCGGGCTGGTCGATTTCCCGATCACGCCGTCACTGATCGCCCATCCGCACGCCTGCGCATGTCCGTAGATACCCGTGCGGCCGACGCCCAATACCGAGTTGATTCCGCGGAACCACTGCACCGCAACGTCATTCCACGTGTTGCGATCGATGTTGTCATCGACACTGAAGAATATCGGGGCGGTAGCCGTGCCCCCGGCAGCGTTGTGCAGGCCCAGCGCCGTTTGCGCGTCCGCCACGCCACCATCGCGCCCGCGGGTGTAGTCCGATGGGTCGGGCCAGCCGGGTTTGCCGTACTGAAAATTGCTGACGATCTGCAGGCCCGCTGCGCGCAGCGCGTCCGCGTATTGACGGGTGATGGGTTTGGCCTCGAAGTGCGCGCCCGGTCTCTCCGCGGACACATAGTTCACCACCCCGTCGTAGCCGGCCGCTTTGATCTCCTCGGGCGGGATCCTGCGCTCGGCGAAATCGATCAACGTGGTGGCCGCCGCTGCTGCTTTCGGTGGCTCCGCGGTGGCAGCCAGCGCGCCAGCGCCGAGCAACACCGGTGTGAACGCGTATTTGAAGACTTCGCGCCGTGAAACCGGGCGGGGACCACGCGGCGCTGCCGAGTCATGCATCGCGCGATGGTAACTCTTTCATCTCCGGGTCAGCC
>JAVROG010000507.1:0-2638 GCA_032162865.1 Mycobacterium sp.
AGGACACGGACATGGGGCTCGTCGGGGAGGCCATTGACTGGACCCGCAGACAGGTCGTGTCCAGAGTTCCCAAAGCCGACTTCGACCAGCGGGATCCCGACTACATCCGCGACCAACTTCCGGGCACCTGGCTGCTGGCGTCGCTGTACTTCAGGGCAGACGTGCAAGGTTTAGACCGGATCCCCTCCGAGGGACCGGTACTGCTGGTCGGTAACCACAGCGGCGGCAACGTGCCCCCTGACACCTTCGTATTCACGCTTGCGTTTTGTTCGTACTTCGGCGTCGAGCGGCCCTTCTACCAGTTGGCGCACAACCTCGTCGTCTCGGCGCCACCGCTGGGCTGGCTGCGCAAATTCGGCACGGTTGCCGCCAACCCTGAAAATGCCCGGCTCGCATTGGATTCCGGTGCGGCGCTGTTGGTCTATCCCGGCGGCGACTACGAAGTCTTCCGGCCGTCGTGGGAGCGCCACAAGGTCGACTTCGACGGGCGAATGGGTTACGTGCGGCTGGCCCGGGAAGCCGGTGTGCCGATCGTCCCGGTCGCCAGCGTCGGAGGCCAGGAGAGCGCACTATTCCTCAACCGCGGGCAATGGCTGGCCAAGGTGCTGATGGCGGATAAGTTACTGCGGCTCAAAAGTATTCCGATATCGCTGGCACTGCCCTGGGGCCTGAACATCGGGGATCTGGCGGGCCACATTCCGCTACCCACGAAGATCGCGATCGAGGTGCAGGAACCGATCCACGTCGACGGTGACGATGAGGCGGTACACGACAAAGTCATCGCCAGCCTGCAGGCCGCCGTCGACCGCCTCGCCGCCAAACGTCGCTTACCGGTGATCGGCTGATGCGCGTCGAACGCCGATGCGTCATCCAGGCCGACCGCGCGGCCGTCTGGAAAATAGTGAGCGACCCGGACTGCTACCCGAAGTTCATGACGAACCTCGAGCGTTGGGAATCGGCTAACGATCAGGCTGCCGGCGTCGGCGCGCGCTACACCGTCCATTGGAAAATCGGCTCGGTACCTGTTGGCGGCCTGATCGAGGTGGTCGAATTCGGCGAGTCCAGCGACCTGGCTTGGGTGGGCATCACCGGCGTCACACTGCGTGGCCGGATCCGGCTGCGAGATGCTGGGCCAGGCCAAACAAAGGTGACGTTCCGGCTGTCGTATCAGGCCCCGGGCGGGATACTGGGCTACCTTGCCGATCGGATCGCGGTGCGTCAGGTGGGCCGTACGCTGTCTGGAACACTGAAGTGTCTCAAGCAACTCGTCGAGTCCTCCTGAACTTCCGTTGCCCCATAACCGAACTCGTCATCGCTGCGCATTCCCGCTCGCCCCAACGACATCACGCGTTGTCAAGATCGTTGCCAGTGAACCGCAATTTCCCTTTGCACCCGGCCGTTTGCTGAAATACAACTAGCACGCTGGCGGCTCGTCACTGTGTGTTGCGCCGAGGGGGTGGCTTTTTCGATGCGTGCCACCGCACGCCAAGGATCTCGGGTGCGCACGGCAAATTGGCTGATGCACATGACCCTTCCGATGCTGGCGTTGTGGCTACTGGTGGACAAGCCCAAGGTCGACCTGGAATGGGACAACCGGCTGGCGCACTTCGTGTTGGTCCTGTCCGCGGCACTGGTCAGTGTGGTGTTGGGCGCCCTGATAGGCCGCGAGGCGCGGGCGCGCGACGATGCCCGCCTCTGGTTGGTGTCACTCGTGTTTACGACGACCGCCGGCTTTTTCGGAGTGCACGCGCTGTTCACGCCGGGGGTTCTGGTGGACACCTCCGATGCCGAGTTCATGTTGCCGACGCGGATGGGCCTCGTGTTGGCCGGGGTGATCGCGCTGGCCTCGTCGATTACCTTCACTCCGTCAAGAAACGCCCGCCTCTGGTCGTTGCGCCGGCGCCTGTCGGCATTGGTTTGGCTCCTGATGGCGGCGTGTGCGGTGTTGATCCTTTGCGGCATGCTCGACCGGCTTGCGGATCAAGCACTGTTGGAAGGTACGGAGCAGGTGGGGGCGCTGGCCGGCAGCGCGCTGTTCGCGGCGGCGGCACTGGCCTACTTTCCGATCTATCGGCGACGCCCCGCGGTGGTCATCATGTCGGTGCTCACCGCCTTCGTGCTGCTGGCCGAGGCATCCGTGGCGTTAGCACTTGGAATGAGCTGGCACGCCTCGTGGTGGCTGTGGCACCTGCTTATGACGACGGCCTTCTGTTTCATCGCCTACAGCGCGCGGGTCCAATTCCGCCGGGAAGGCTCGGTCAGAGGCCTGTTCGATTCACTGGCTACCCATCAGACCATCGCCGATCTGCGCCGCGACTACGCGGCCGCGCTGGAGGAGATGGTCGACATGCTGCAGCGCCGCGAGCGTGGTGAGCAGGTGGCGCCCGGCGCCGTCGCCGCCCGGCTTGCCGATCGGTTCGAGCTGTCCGAACAACAGGTCGCCGTCCTGCGGCGCGGCGCCGAGGCGATCGGCACCGAGCGCGAGCGGGTGCGCAAACTGGGCGCCCTGATCGCGGTGGGCCAGGAGTCCAGCGTCATCCAGGACGAGGACACGTTGCTGAATCGGGTAATGGCGGCCATGGCCGACGCCTTCCCCGGCGACCAATTTCGATTGGGCATCGTGAGTGATGGTGAGCTC
>JAVROG010000508.1:0-7732 GCA_032162865.1 Mycobacterium sp.
AAATGTCACCATGTCGTCGGACCACCGTAGAAACATTTCGCGCTCTTGCGGGAGCACCCCGAGCATGTCGCCGATGACAGCCATCGGCAGCGGCGCTGCGATGTCCCAGACGAAGTCGCACTCGCCGCGTTCGCACACCGCGTCGATCAGCGCATCGCACAGCGCACCGATCGACTGTTCCTTGTCCTTCACGCGCTTGCGCATGAATCCGGCGTTGACGAGTTTGCGCCGCAGCAGATGCTCCGGGTCATCCATCGCGATCATCATCGGCGGTGCGTCCTGGTCCGGCCGGATTCCGCCCGCGTTGGAGAACAACTCCGGCGCACGCTCGGCCTCGATCACCGCCTGATAGGTCGCAGCGGCGGCCAGGCCCGCGCGGTCGCGGAAGACTGGCTCGTTGCGTCGCATCCACCGGTAGGCCGACCGCGAATCACCCGAGTAGAAAGTGCCATCGGTCAGATCGACATCCGGCCGCGGCTCGGCGGGCGAGTCGTTAATGTCTTGCAAACCGTCTGGCAACGCCTCTGGCGCAGTCTCTGGCATGTTCACCTTCCCCGTCCGCAGCGGTCTGATGCCCTTTACCGTAGACATTACAGTAGGAAGTGTGGTACTTATCACACCGATCGTCGACTGCCGCAACGCCAGATGGCGCGCCTGTTGCCGGGCAGATCGGTAACCGCAGCTGCGTACGAGACGAGAGGCGAGTCGATGAAGACACGCGGAGCCCTCATCTGGGACTTCAATCAACCGTGGTCGGTTGAGGAAATCGATATCGGCGAACCCCGCAGCGGCGAGGTCAAGGTCCAGATGGAAGCCGCCGGGTTGTGCCATTCCGAGCATCACGTGGTGACCGGCGACATCCCCATGGCGGCCTTTCCCATGCTGGGCGGCCACGAAGGGGCCGGCGTCGTCATCGAGATCGGCGAAGGCGTCGACGACCTCGTGGTAGGTGACCATGTCGCGGCGTCGTTCATCCCATCGTGCGGCAAATGTCCGTCCTGCCACGCCGGTGAGCGCAACCTGTGCGACCTGGGTATGGGGCTGATGGCCGGAACTGCGGTTTCGGACGGGACTTTTCGCATCCAGACCAATGGGCGCAACGTGTACCCGTACGCATTGCTGGGCACCTTCGCCCCCTACATCGTGGTCCATCAAACGTCGTTGGTGAAGATCGACCCAGCCATACCGTTCGAGACTGCGGCGCTCGTCAGCTGTGGTGTGACAACGGGATTCGGGTCGGCGACCCGGGCGGCCGAGGTGCGGCCCGGTGACGACGTGGCGGTCGTGGGACTGGGCGGCGTCGGGATGTCGGCCGTGCTGGGCGCGGTGAACTGCGGCGCACGTCGTATCTTTGCCGTCGACCCCGTTGACTGGAAACGTGATCAGGCGCTGAAATTCGGTGCCACGCACGCATATTCCGACATCGACAGCGCGCTGATGGCCATCGCGCAGATCACCGTCGGCCGGATGGCCCGCAAGGTCATCGTCACCGTCGGCAGGGCCGAGGGCGCGGACCTCGAGAAGTACCTATCCGTCACGTCAAAAGGCGGAACCTGCGTCGTGACCGCAATGGGCAGCGTCGTGGAAACGGATGTCTCGCTGAACCTCGCGTTGTTGACGCTGATGCAGAAAAGACTGCAAGGCACCATCTTTGGCGGCGGCAACCCGCAACACGACATTCCGTTGCTGTTGTCGATGTATCAGGCCGGCAGGCTCAACCTCGACGACATGGTCTCCCGTCGCTACAGTCTCGACCAGATCAACGACGGCTACCGAGACATGCTGGAAGGGCGCAACATTCGCGGTATCATCCGATTCACCGACGCAGACCGGTAGTTACACCGGCGCGACCCGATCGGCCCACGGAAGCGCCTGCTCGAGCTGTGCCGCCAGCCGGATCAGCAGCGCCTCGCCACCCAGGGGTGCGACGAACTGGACACCGAGCGGTAGAGCGTCGGCGGTCCAGTGCAGCGGCAGCGAGATCGCTGGCCGGCCAGTGAGATTCGCCAGTTGAGTGTAGGGAACCCAGCCGAGGTTCTGCTCCACCATGTCATCGACGATCTTGGTGTGACGCAGCAGGCGGGCGGTGCGCGTCTTGATCAGCGCGTCGGATGCGCGTTGCAGCGCGACGGGTAGGTCGAATTCGCCGATCTTCGGCGGCGGGGTCGCCAACGTGGGGGTCAGCAGCAGGTCGTAGGTCTCGAAGAACGTGCTCAGCCGACGCGTGTGTTCGTGACGCCGTTCGACGGCGTCCACGTAGTCGACGCCGCTGGTGGCGCGGCCAATTGCGGCCATGATCAGCGTGTCGCGCTCGAACGACTCGTTGCCCGCGCCGGTCAGGCGCTTTGCCTGCTCGACGTCCCAGGCCAGGTGCACGAACCAGCTGAGCAGGAAATCCCGGGCCAGGGCGTCATCGTCGTATGGCGCCTGCGACAGCTCCTCGACGTGGTGCCCGACCTCGGTCAGGACGCGCATCGTCGCCTCGACCGCTGCGTACGCTTCGGGATGCGGTTTTGGGTTGATCGCCGACGGCACCCGCACGCCGATCCGCAGTTTCCCAGGATCCTCGTCGACGGACGAAAGGAACGGCTCCGCAGGCAGGCCTGGCACGTACGGCCCGAAGGGCTCGCCGCCGCAGATCACGTCGAGCATTGCGGCGGTGTCGCGCACTGTTCTCGACACGACGCCCTGCGCCGCCGCGCCGTGCATCGCTTCGCCGGCGGCAGGGCCGAACGGTGTCAGCCCGCGCCCTGCCTTCAGACCGACCAAGCCGCAGCACGCGGCCGGGATGCGTATCGACCCGCCTCCGTCATTCGCACCCGCGCACGGCACGATGCCGGCAGCGACCGCGGCAGCCGACCCTCCCGAGGATCCGCCCGGCGTTCGCTGCAGCTCCCACGGGTTGCGCGCCGGTCCCCAGGCGTCCGGCTCGGTGATCCCCTTGGCCCCGAACTCCGGCAGATTGGTCTTGCCAAAGATCACCAGCCCGGCATCGAGCCAGCGCTGCACGACCGTCGCGTGCTCGCCGATGGGCATCGACATAAAAGCGCGGGACCCCTGCGAACTGGGCAGGCCGGCGTAGTCCTGCCCGAGATCCTTGATCAGGAAAGGGACGCCGGCGAACGGGCCGCTCGACTGTTCGGGGGGCGCGGCCGGGACGTCGCGCACGATCGCGTTGATCCGAGGGTTCACCGCGGCCGCCCGGTCCTTGGCGAGCGTGAGTAGCTCCTGCGCGGGCAACTCCTTGTCGGCAACCAGCTTCGCCAGCCCGGTGGCGTCGTACTTCCGGTACTCGTCGAAATTCATGGTTTGACCGTATGTCTCGAGGGTCTACTTCGCGCGAATGGCTTTCGACCGGGTTTCGAAGCGCGTGAATTGGGAGATCCTGCAGTGGCATCACTTGTAGACGCTCAGAGAGGCCGCGCGTGGACCAGCAAAGCGACGATGATTCTGCTTCGGTGCCGAAGGACGCCAGGAAAGCGACCGAAGATCAGCGTGTCGAGGAAGAGCAACTGGATCATCAGGGCGGCGACCCGGACGCGCCGGGTGCCCAGCAGTCCCAGGACCAGGTGGCCGACGAAACCACGCGGTAATACCTCACGGACACACCCCTCGGCCGGGGACATCGACGCACTGTTGAACCTGGAGTGAGTGCGTAGTGGTTGGAGTACCCGGATCGCCGCATCCACCGGCTGCTTTTGTCGAGGTGATCGACCCCGCCAAGCCGGGTGGAGCGAACGAATAGACCAGGTCTGCGGAGGCCTTACTGCCGTCGCCACATGTCCAGGCCGTGGGGTCGGTGCGGTTGATGGTCCACGAGCCACCCGGAGATTTGTTGATCGCGGCGCCCCATGTTTTGGGGGTCGACACCCAGCCCGTGCAGTTGCCGGTCGGATCGCATTGGGTATTGACGATGAGGATGCCACCCAGCGGGTTAGTGCGTGAGCCATCGACGACGGCTTGGTAGTGACCGTTGAGACTGTCGTCGGCGAGCACCGGCGCCGCCATCGAGACCGCACAGCCGCCGAGGACGGCGAGGATTGACGCCGGGATTGACGCAGTGATGCGCATGTTGAACCTCCCTGTCGGGCGATGGGACCCATTCTGCATGGTCATCCGAACAGCCAGCAAAGACGGCGACCCTACGGTGGCGTCCGACCGGCAATTCGTGAGCTGCAAGAATGATCACGTCGATCGATGGAGGTTTCTATGGCTGGGCAGATCCCCCTGGTCGAATATCTAGTCCTCGACGCCGGCGAACCGCACCTGGTCGCGCAGGAATGCACCCACTGCCATGCCCGGTTCTTCGATCGTCGCAACGCTTGCGCCAGTTGCTTCGCGACCGAGTTCACGACCGTTGCGGTCGCGACCGAGGGCACGGTGCGTGCGTTCACGATCGTCACGTTCGCCGCGCCGGGGATCCCGACCCCGTTCGTTGCTTCCGTTGTCGACTGCGAGGACGGTACCCGGGTGCGGGCCAACCTCATCAACGTCGAGCCGGATCCCGAGCACATCCGCGATGGCATGAAGGTACGGCTCACCACCTACCCGATCGGCACCGACTCCGAGGGCACCGAAGCGATTGGCTTCGGCTTCGAGCCCGCCAAATGACCGATCAGCACCTGTCGACGAAGGAGCAGCGACGATGAGCGCCAGCGACGAAATTTGGATCCTTGGCATCCGGATGACCAAGTTCGGCAAGCATCCCGATCTGGACACCGTCGATCTGGCGGCGCAGGCTGCGACCAGCGCGCTCGCCGACGCCGGCGTGACCATGGCCGAGATCGGTGTGTTGGCGGCCGGGAACCTGATGGCTGCGAACGCCGGGATCGGGCAGCAGCTGCAGAAACAGATCGGCCAGACCGGTATCCCGGTGTACAACGTGGCCAACGCTTGCGCGACCGGGGCCACCGCGCTGCGGACCGCCATCATGGCGGTGAAGGCCGGCGAGGTCGAATACGGGATGGCCGTCGGCGTCGAAAAGCTTTCCGGCGCCGGGCTTCTCGGTGCGGGTGGGAAGAAGAAGGAAGGCGCTGACGTCTGGGCGCCCAAGGGCCGCTACGGTGCAGTCGCGCCGGTCGACGGGCGGATCGGGACCGAGGCCATGCCCGGTGTGTTCGCGCAGATCGGCACCGAATACGGGCATAAGTACGGCGGCACGAGCTTCGAATTATTCGCCCGGATCAGCGAGAAGAACCACGCTCATTCGACACTGAATCCGCTTGCCGCCTACCAGAAAAGGTTCACGTTAGAGCAGATCATGAATGACGTCATGATCGCGTACCCGAACACTCGGGCGATGTGCTCGGCCAACTGCGACGGCGCCGCGGCCGCGGTCGTGTGCAACGGCGAGACCTTGAAATCGCTTTCCCCCCAACAGCGCCGGCGCGCGGTGAAGGTGTCGGCGTCGGTGCTGACCACCGACCCGTACGAAGAGGGTTGTCAGGTCCTGCCGAATGTCAACACGCTGACCCGCAACGCCGCCGCGACCGCCTATGAGCAGGCCGGCATCGGCCCAGGCGACCTCGACCTGGTCGAACTGCATGACTGCTTCGCCACCGCGGAATTGGTGCACTACGACAACCTGATGCTGTGCGAAGAAGGCGGCGCCGCCGACTTTTTCGGCTCGGGTGCCACCTGGCGGGACGGCTCAACACCAGTGAATGTGTCGGGCGGTCTGCAGTCCAAGGGCCACCCGATCGCGGCCACCGGTATCGCCAACATCTGGGAGATCTGCCATCACCTTCGCGGAGAGGCGGGCGATCGTCAGATCGCGAACGCCAAGGTCGGTCTGGCCCACGTGATCGGCCTGGGGTCCGCCTGCGGCGTCCACGTCCTCGAGAAGTCGGCGGTCTAGTTAGACCGGACAGCCGGATAGGCGTACGACGAGCGACGCAAGAATTTTCGCCAGCCATGCGGCGTAACCTTTAGCCAGTAGGGCCGCAAGAGCGAAAAGGGACCCGTCATGAAGCGAACAATCGCGGGGATAGCAACGACTCTGTTAGTGGCGGGTGGTTTCGCAGTCGCCGATCTTGGCACCGCCCACGCGACCGGCCGGCCGTACTGCCCAAGCGATCCCCCGACCTGGGCCCCCGGCGGCCCGCCAAGTACGAGTTTCGTGCATTGGAATTGGGACGTCTGCCACAACTATCACTACGGCCCTACTGGTGTGGTCGACGAGGACACGGGTTCCGTCTGGCTATATCCCACCGGGCCGATACCGCCCGCGGGCCCGACGAAGCCTCCTGGATCGCCCCCGCCACCCGGTTGCCCTCCGTGGGCGACCATCTTCAGCGGCCCGGCACAGTGCGGCGGCCTCTAGGTTTGTGGCGCCCCCTCAGCGCGAGGCTTCGCTCACCAGGCTCAGGTAGCGCATTACCGGCGGCGGTTGTGTCTCCACCACAACAGGTTTGGTCATCCGGCCGCTGGCGAAGGCGGACCGCAGGTTGGTGCGCGCGGTGTCGACGTCGGTGTCGATCTCGTAGAGGGTGATGAAGGTGTCTCCGTCCGTCTGCCAACGGCGCGCCGACACGAAGCCCTCGATCGTCAGCATGTCGGGCACGTGGACGTTGTCGTGCCAGCGGTGATACTCATCAACGAGTTCTGGTGATTGGGGTTTGCTCTCGACGAACAACAGCGACTTGCTCATTGCGGGATTCCTGTCTCCGGTCTAGCGCGGACGTTGCATGCGGGGTCTACTGGATTGGCTCGTCACCGAGAACGGTGGTGCGCAGCATTTCACGCGGCGAGTCGGGGTCGTAGGGTGCCGCGCGGTGTAGGACACCCTGGTTGTCCCAGATGACGGTGTCACCAATCGACCAGTTATGGCTGTATACCCTGTCAGGCACGGTGGCGCGGTCGAGAAGCTCGGCCAACAGGGCCCGCCCCTGTTCGAGTTCCATGCCGACCACGTAGTCGGCAGAGGCACCCAACACCAGCGACTTTCGGCCACTACGGTGCGTCCACACCAGCGGGTGTTCATGGGTACGTCGAGAACGCCAGCGCGCCAACTGCTCTGGACTGGGGTCGGGAGTGACACGGCGTTGCGAGGCCTCCAGCGAGTGCACGACGCGCAACGCGCCGAATCGGTCTTTCTCTTCGGGGGTCAGCGCCTCGTAGGCGGCGTAGGAGTTGGCGAATTCGGTCTCCCCGCCCCACTCGGCCACCTGCACGGCAGACAGGACGGTCGCCTTCTGTGGGCATTCGTCTCCCAGCGGTGTGCAGCCGTCGATGTGCCAGTCAAATGTCGCTTTCAGGTAGGCCGCCGAGGCGTTCTTCGACAGGTTCAGCGTGATGGGGTAGATGCCGGGGACCGGATGGTGTCCATCGGAGGAATGGTCCACCTCGCCGAGGCGCCGGCAAAAGGCGACCTGCGCTTCAGGGTCGAGCTGGAGCCCCCGAAACACCAGGACTCCGTTGTCCTCCAAGGCATCCAGTATCGCCTCACTCACCGTGTCGCCGGACGCCAGCCGGGCGGGATCCAGGCCGGTGACTTCGGCACCGACAGAGTCGTTGAGTTTGGTGATGGTGAGCAGACTCATGGTCTGTCCTTAAGTTCGTAGGTGCAGTTACTTCGTGTTGTTACGTTGTGCTGTGAACCCGGGCAGGTCGGGTGAGGCGGCATGGTTGGTTGCCGGCCTTTGGGTGCGGCTTGAAAGGACTGGCCGCCCGTCCTGCCTGGACTTCTCTGGCCGCTGATTGAGATCTGCGATGTGATCGCTTGTTTAAGGAA
>JAVROG010000509.1:0-8376 GCA_032162865.1 Mycobacterium sp.
TGTGCAGGGCCTCGATTTCGTGGGCGTGCCGCAGCTGCAGCAATTGCACCGTCCATTCGATGTCGGCCAGTCCCCCGCGGCCCAGCTTCGTGTGCGTGTTGGGGTCGGCGCCGCGGGGCAACCGCTCGGCCTCGATGCGCGCCTTGATGCGACGGATCTCGCGCACCGCATCGGCCGACACACCGTCTGGCGGATAGCGCGTTTTGTCGATCATCAGCAGGAACCGTTCACCCAGTTCCGCATCACCGGCCACCGCATGCGCCCGCAGCAACGCCTGAATCTCCCAAGGCTGCGCCCACTGGGCGTAGTACGCCTCGAAGGAGGCCAATGTGCGGACCATCGGACCGTTGCGGCCCTCGGGCCGCAGATTGGCGTCGACTTCCAGCGGCGGATCCACGCTGGGCGTGCCCAACTGCGTGCGGACCTGCTCGGCGATCGTCGTCGCCCACTTCACCGCTTGCGAATCCTCGACGCCCTCGGCCGGCTGGCACACGTACATCACGTCGGCATCCGAGCCGTAGCCCAGTTCGGCACCGCCCAGCCTGCCCATGCCGATGACCGACAGCGCCGCAGGCGCGCGACCGTCCTCCGGGAGGTGGGACCGGATCGTCGCGTCCAAGGCGGCCTGCAACACGGCCACCCATATCGAGGTCAGTGCCGCGCACACCTCGGTGACCTCGAGCATGCCCAGCAGATCGGCGGATCCGATACGGGCCAGCTCGCGACGGCGCAGGGTGCGCGCGGCCGCGATGGCCCGCGCCGGATCGGAGTAGCGGCCGGCCGTGGACAACAGTGCGCGGGCAACCGCGGCGGGCGTGGTCTCGAGGAGCTTGGGGCCCGACGGCCGGTCGCCGTAATCCTGAATAACATCTGGTGCGCGCATCAGCAGGTCCGTAACGAACGCCGACGTGCCCAGCACGTGCATGAGCCGCCGGCCCACCGTCGGTTTGTCGCGCAGCGTCGCCAGATACCAGGTCTGGGCGGCCGATGCCTCGCTGAGCCGTCGGTAGGCCAACAGCCCCCCGTCGGGATCGGGGGCGTACGACAGCCAGTCCAGCAGTCGCGGCAGCAGCACCGACTGCACCCGGCCGCGCCGGCCGCTTTGGTTGACCAGCGCTGACATGTGCTTCAGCGCTGTCTGCGGGCCCTCGTAACCCAGCGCGGCCAGCTGCCGTTCGGCGGCCGCCGGCGTCATACGACCGCCAACGATTTCCAGCCCGGGCGGGCCGATCGATTCCAGCAGCGGCTGGTAGAACAACTTCGAGTGCAGGCGGGACACCCGCACGTTGTGATGCTTGAGCTCCTCGCGCAACACCCCGGCCGCGTCGTGGCGGCCATCGGGCCGGATGTGCGCCGCACGCGCGAGCCAACGCACGGCCTCTTCGTCCTCAGCCTCGGGCAGCAGGTGCGTGCGCTTGAGCCGCTGCAGCTGGAGTCGATGTTCGAGCAGCCGCAGGAACTCATAAGAGGCGATCAGGTTCGCCGCGTCCTCGCGCCCGATGTATCCGCCCGCACCCAACGCAGCCAGCGCATCCAATGTGGAGGCGACGTGCAGCGACTCGTCGCTGCGGCCATGCACCAGCTGCAGCAGCTGCGCGGCGAACTCCACATCGCGCAACCCCCCGCTGCCCAATTTCAGCTCGCGACCGCGAATATCGGCAGGCACCAGCTGCTCAACGCGGCGCCGCATCGCCTGCACCTCGGGCACGAAATCGTCGCGCTCGCACGCGGTCCACACCATCGGCATCAACGCCTCGAGGTAACGCTGCGCGAGTTCGGCGTCTCCGGCGGCGGCACGAGCCTTCATCAGTGCCTGGAATTCCCAGGTCTTGGCCCAACGCTGGTAGTAGGCGACGTGCGAGTCGACCGTGCGGACCAGCTCACCGCTGCGGCCCTCCGGCCGCAGTCCCGCATCGACCTCGAAAAACGCCGATGAGGCCAGCCGCATCATTTCACCGGCGACGCGGGTGCTGATCGGATCGGCGCGTTCGGCGACGAAGATGACGTCGACGTCGCTCACATAGTTCAGTTCGCGCGCACCGCATTTGCCCATCGCGATGACCGCCAGGCGCGGTGGCGGGCGGTCGCCGCACACCTCGTTCTCGGCGACCCGCAGGGCGGCCGCCAGTGCGGCGTCCGCGGTGTCGGCCAACTGCGCGGCAACGGTGGCGAAGGGCAGGACGGGTTCGTCTTCGACGGTCGGGGCAAGATCCAGCGCGGCCAGCACCAGCAGCTGGTCGCGGTAAAGGACGCGCAATGGGTGCACGATCGAGCCCGGAGCCCCCGAGAACTCCTCGACGAACTTGGTGAATGTCTGCTGCAACTGATCGTGGGAGGGCAGTTTGACCTTGCCCCGCAGCAGCTTCCAGGACTGTGGGTTGGCAACCAGGTGGTCCCCCAGCGCCAGCGAGGAACCCAGCACAGCGAACAGCCGCCCACGCAGGCTGCGTTCTTTGAGCAGGGCAGCGTTCAGCTCGTCCCATCCGGCGTCGGGGTTCTCCGACAGGCGGACCAGCGCCCGCAACGCGGCGTCGGCATCCGGGGCGCGCGACAGCGACCACAGCAGATCGACGTGCGCCTGGTCGTCGTGCTTATCCCAACCCAGCTGGGAAAGCCACGCGCCCGCCGGGGGCTCCATCAATCCGAGCCGACCGACGCTAGGCAGCTTGGGTCGCTGCGTCGCGGGCCTGGTCACGCTACGACGGTAGCGCAATGGCTCCGACGTTCAGGACCGCCCGGCTGTCAACCGCCGATGCAAACTAGCCGTGAGTTACAGCGACAGGTAAGTCTTCAGCTCGTATGGCGTGACGTGACTGCGATAATTCGCCCACTCAGCGCGCTTGTTGCGCAGGAAGAAGTCAAAAACGTGCTCTCCCAACGCCTCCGCGACCAGTTCGGAGGACTCCATGGCACGCAGCGCATTGTCGAAGCTCGTCGGCAACTCGCGGTAGCCCATCGTGCGGCGTTCCTCGGGTGTCAGGTCCCAGACGTTGTCCTCTGCCTGGGGGCCCAGCACGTAACCCTTTTCCACCCCACGCAGTCCGGCGGCCAGCAGCACGGCGAACGTCAGATAGGGGTTGCACGCCGAGTCGGGACTGCGTACTTCGACCCGCCGCGACGAGGTCTTGTGCGGGGTGTACATCGGCACGCGCACCAGCGCGGAGCGGTTGGCCGCACCCCACGAGGCCGCAGTGGGCGCCTCGCCGCCGTGCACGAGCCGCTTGTAGGAGTTGACCCACTGGTTGGTGACCGCGCTGATCTCCGAAGCGTGTTCGAGGATCCCGGCAATAAAGGATTTGCCGACTTCTGACAGCTGCAACGGGTCGTCGTCGCTGTGGAAGGCGTTGACGTCACCCTCGAAAAGGCTCATGTGGGTGTGCATCGCCGAGCCGGCGTGCTGGCCGAAAGGCTTGGGCATGAACGTCGCCCGGACGCCCTCGTCCAGCGCGACCTCCTTGACGACGTAGCGGAAGGTCATCACGTTGTCGGCCATCGACAGTGCGTCGGCGAATCGCAGGTCGATCTCCTGTTGGCCGGGCGCGCCTTCGTGGTGGCTGAATTCGACCGAGATGCCCATGAACTCCAGCGCCTCGATCGCGTGCCGGCGGAAGTTCAACGCGGAGTCGTGCACCGCCTGGTCGAAATAGCCGGCGTTATCAATCGGAATGGGTTCGGTACCGTCCTCAGGGCCGGGCTGCAGCAGAAAGAATTCGATCTCGGGATGCACGTAGCAGGAGAACCCGAGGTCGTTGGCCTTCTGCAGCTGACGCCGCAGCACGTGCCGCGGGTCTGCCCACGACGGTGAGCCGTCCGGCATGGTGATGTCGCAGAACATGCGCGCCGAGTGGTGGTGGCCGGCCTTGGTGGCCCAGGGCAGCACCTGAAAGGTCGACGGGTCGGGGTGCGCGACGGTGTCGGATTCGGAGACCCGCGCGAACCCCTCGATGGACGACCCGTCGAAGCCGATGCCTTCCTCGAAAGCACCCTCGAGTTCGGCCGGCGCGATGGCGACCGACTTCAGAAACCCGAGCACGTCTGTGAACCACAGCCGGACGAAACGGATGTCGCGCTCTTCCAGGGTGCGGAGGACGAACTCCTTCTGCCGATCCATACCCGCACACTAGGCACGTTCTGTTAATTCGGTGTTACGGATGCCACGCCAGGCACGTTGCGTGATGCTCAGGCCTGGCATCGCAGGTTTGGCGACGGCAACGTCAGATCGACCAGATATCGCGTCGTGGCGGCATCGACGCACTGATTGCCGTCGAACACCACGGTGTGCTGGGTGCCGTCGAACGAGATCAGCGGGCCGCCTAATTGCCGCGCTAGATCCACCCCGGCCTGGTACGGAGTGGCCGGGTCGTGAGTGGTCGAGACGACCACAACCGTGCCCGGCGGGGCCGGTGCGGCGGCGTGTGGTGTTGAGGTCGCCGGCACCGGCCACAGCGCGCAGATATCGCGAGGGGCCGACCCCGTGAACTGTCCGTAGCTCAGGAAGGGCGCCACCTCGCGGATCCGTCGGTCGGCCGATACCCAGGACGCCGGATCCGTCGGTGTCGGCGCGTCGACACATCGGATCGCGTTGAACGCATCCTGGCCGTTGGCGTAATGGCCCTGACGATCCCGGTCGTTGTAGTCGTCGGCCAGCACCAGCAGATCGCCGGCGTCGCTGCCGCGCTGCAACCCCAGCAGGCCGCTGGTCAGGTACTTCCAGTGCTGGGGGGTGTAGAGCGCGTTGATGGTGCCAGTGGTCGCATCGGCATAGCTCAGGCCGCGCGGATCCGCTGTCTTGCCCGGCTTGGCGACCAACGGGTCCACCAGGGCCTGGTAGCGGGCGGTCCACTGGGCCGGATCGGTGCCCAGCGGGCAGGCCGCCGACCGGGCGCAGTCCGCGGCGTAGTCGTTGAAGGCCGTCTGGAACCCCGCCATCTGATTGACGGTCTGGTCGATCGGGCCGACGGTCGGGTCGATGGCCCCGTCGAGAACCATGGCCCGCACGCGGGGTGCGAACCGTTCGATATAGGCGGTGCCGAGCTCGGTTCCGTAGCTGTATCCGAGGTAATTGATCTGCTCATCGCCCAGGGCCTGCCGGATCATGTCCATATCGCGCGCCGCGGACGCGGTGCCGATATTGGCCAGGAATGCCTGGCCCATCCGGTCGGCGCAGTGTTGGGCCAGCTCGCGGTACACCTGCTCGATGTGAGCCACTCCGGTCGGGCTGTAGTCGACCATCGGGTCACGCCGGTAGGCGTCGAACTCGGCGTCGGAGCGGCACCGCAATTCGGGCGTCGAGTGACCGACCCCTCTGGGGTCGAAACCCACCAGGTCGAAGTGGCTGGCGATGTCGGTGCCCTTGAGGTCGGGCGCCATTCCGGCCACCATGTTGACCGCCGATGCGCCGGGGCCGCCGGGGTTGACCAACAGCGACCCGATGCGCTGGCCCGTCGCGGGAACGCGGATCACCGCCAACTGCGCCTGTGCCCCAGTTGGTCTGTCGTAGTCGACCGGAACCGAAACCGTGGTGCATTGTGCGGTGGGTATGTCGGCGGTGCTGTCGACGAAGTTGCCGCAGGATCCCCAGCTCTGTTGCGTCGTTGCGGCGGGCGCCGCGGGGACCTGGGTCTGCCCGGTACCGGTATCGGGCTCGGGAGTGGCGGCGGCGAGTGGCAGTGCAGTCGACTGTTCGGACAGCACCAGCCCTAACGACAACAGCGCCGAGGCGACCAGTCTCAGGCGCAGCATGGCGGAAATCGTCTCACTTTCGAATACCGCTGCAGGACGCGGAACGGTTACGCCTTGGTCGCGATTTGGCCAGCACCGACGTGTCGTCAGGCCGAAGAAATCGTCCGAGCTAACACGTCGCCCCGGGTGGCGGGGTGGTGCCGTCGATCAAATACGCCGTCACGTAGTCGTCGACGCAGTTGTCACCCTGAAACACGACGGTGTGCTGGGTTCCGTTGTAAGTGATGAGCGAACCGTGCAGCTGGTTGGCCAGGTCGACCCCCGCCTGGTACGGCGTCGCCGGGTCGTGAGTCGTCGAGACGACAATGTTGGGCGGCAGGCCGGGCGCGGAGACGGCGTGCGGCTGGCTGGTCGGCGGCACCGGCCAAAATGCGCAGGTACCCAGCGGCGCATCACCGGTGAACTTGCCGTAGCTCATGAACGGCGCCAGCTCACGCGAACGGCGATCCTCGTCGATGATCTTGGCGCGGTCGGTAATCGGTGGCTGGTCAACACAATTGATCGCTACTCGCGCATCGGTGGAGTTGTTGTAGTGGCCCTTGGAGTCGCGGCGCATATACATGTCGGCCAGCGCGAGCATGGTGTCACCGCGGTGATCGTCGGCCAGCTCCTTGAGACCATCAGTCAGGTGGTGCCACAGGTTCGGCGAGTACAGCGCCATGATGGTGCCCACGATGGCGTCGGTGTAGCTCAGACCCCGTGGATCTTTGGTTTTCGCGGGTCGGCCCACCGCCAGGTTGTCGGGGTCGACCAGCGGGTCGATCAGGCTGTGGTACACCTCGACCGCTTTGGCCGGATCGTTGCCCAAGGGGCACCCCGGGTCCTTGGCACAGTCGGCGGCATAGTCGTTGAACGCGTCCTGAAACCCCTTGGCCTGACGCAGATCTGCCTCGATCGGGTCGGCGTTGGGGTCAACTGCGCCATCCAGGATCATCGAGCGCACGTGCGTCGGGAATGCCTCGGCGTAGGCCGAGCCGATGCGGGTTCCATACGAATAGCCGAGGTAGGTCAGTTTGGCGTCGCCAAGAGCGGCACGGATGGCGTCCAGGTCTTTGGCGACGTTTACTGTGCCCACATTTGCCAGGAAGTTCTTGCCCACCTTGTCGACACAACGTTGCACGAACTGCTTGGTCTCGTCCTCGATGTGTTGGACGCCGGCCCGGCTGTAGTCAACGTTCGGCTCGGTCCGGAGCCGGTCGTTGTCCGCGTCGGAGTTGCACCAGATCGCCGGCCGTGAGCCGGCCACGCCACGCGGGTCGAAGCCCACCAGGTCGAATCGTTCGTGCACCTTCTTGGGCAACGACTCGAAGATGCCCAGTGCGGCCTCGATGCCCGACTCGCCGGGACCACCGGGATTGATAACCAGCGAACCGATCTTGTCCCCGCTCGCCGGAAACCGGATCAACGCCAGCGCGGCCACGTCCCCATCGGGGTGGTTGTAGTCGACGGGCACGGCGAGTTTGCCGCACATCGGGTGGCCGGGCAGCTTGGTCGAAGGATTGGAGCTGCGGCACGGCGTCCACACCACCGGCTGGCCCAGCCTCGGCTCGGACATCAGTGCCCGGCCGCCGACTACGCGCACGCAGCCCGCCGCAACCAGCACCACGGCAGCCAGCGCGGTCCAGACCAGCAGGATGCGCGCGAACTTGTCGCGGCGAGACAGGCACATGGGACCCTATGGTGCCAGAGAGCGTCCCCGATCCTGGTCAGCGCCCGATTTGCCTGGTGGCGACAGCCGCTGCATCGGCCGATGGGATGTCCGTGGCGAAGCCCACGATGCATCTGCGGGTACAAAATGGCAGAATGACGGGGTCAGACGAACCCGGGGACCCTTCAGGGCCACGAGGATCGACCCGACCACCAAATAGGGACAATGATGTCTGAGAACATTTATGGTTCGACCGCTGCCGCCAATTCCGCGCCGCGTCCCAAGATTCGCACCCACCACCTGCAGAAATGGAAGGCCGAGGGCCACAAGTGGGGCATGCTCACGGCCTACGACTATTCGACCGCCCGGGTGTTTGACGAAGCAGGCATTCCGGTGCTGCTGGTCGGCGACTCTGCCGCCAACGTGGTGTACGGCTACGACACCACCGTGCCGATCTCGATCGATGAGCTGATCCCGCTGGTCCGCGGCGTGGTGCGGGGGGCTCCGCACGCGCTGGTCGTCGCGGACCTGCCATTTGGCAGCTACGAGGGCGGACCGTCGGTGGCGCTGGCCACCGCCACCCGGTTCATGAAGGAAGGCGGCGCGCATGCCGTCAAGCTCGAGGGCGGCGAGCGGGTCGCCGAGCAGATCGCCTGTCTGAGCGCGGCCGGCATTCCGGTGATGGCCCACATCGGCTTCACCCCGCAAAGCGTCAACACTCTGGGCGGGTTCAAAGTTCAGGGGCGCGGTGATGCCGCCGAGCAAACCATTCACGACGCGATCGCGGTCGCCGAAGCCGGGGCGTTCGCCGTGGTGATGGAGATGGTGCCCGCCGAACTGGCCACCCAGATCACCGGCAAGCTCACCATCCCGACGGTCGGGATCGGCGCCGGCCCCAACTGCGACGGCCAGGTGCTGGTCTGGCAGGACATGGCCGGGATGAGCGGCCGAAAGACCGCCCGCTTCGTCAAGCGATTCGCCGACGT
>JAVROG010000510.1:0-3026 GCA_032162865.1 Mycobacterium sp.
CTGTGGACGACATCGATCGCGCTCGGGATTGGGGCGCTCGGGGCGGCGGTGATCGAGGCGATGTGGTGGATTCGGGCCAGAATCCTCGGTGTGCAGCCGCAAGTGTGGCGGTAACCGCAAGAGCAGAGGGGACATGGGCATGCCGGAATATCGCGAATTTCTCGACGTCTGCGCGGACTACGACAATGTGCGACTCGACACCACCATGGCCTTCACCGCCTTCATCGACGAGACGATGCCGTTCCCCGCATCGGAACTGCCACGTCTGCGCGATCTGGGCGACAAGATTTTGTTCGGCAGCGACTTCCCCAATATCCCGTACACCTATCCCGACGCCCTCATAGCGCTTACCGAGATCGACGGCATCGACGACGTATGGCTGCGCAAGGTTCTTTACGACAACGCTGCGGCTCTTTTCGGACTTGTCGATCCCCAAGACGGGCGTTGACGGTCGCTGACGGGTCGCCCAGTCGCTTAGGTCGCCGCCCGCCGCGGCAAGTAGGGTTTTCCCAGCAAAGGGTTCCCGGGGGACGCTGGGGAACCCCATGGGGAAGGAACAGTGCACATGGGATTCCTGGACAAAGCCACGGATCTGCTCTCGCAGAACGCTGACAAGGTCGAGACGGCGATCAACAAAGCCGGCGACTTCGTCGACGACAAGACACAAGGCAAGTACTCCGACACCATCCACAAGGTGCAGGAGGAGGCCAAGAAAGTCGTCGACACCGGCGGCCGGCAGAGCTAGCGCGCATGGCGAAACTCTCCGGGTCCATCGATGTACCGCTGCGGCCGGACCAGGCCTGGAAACATGCCTCCGACCTGAGCCGGTTCAAGGAGTGGCTGACCATCCACAAGGTATGGCGCAGCAAGCTGCCCGAAGTCCTGGACAAAGGCACCGTCATCGAGTCGTATGTCGAGGTCAAAGGCATGCCCAACCGGATCAAATGGACGATCGTGCGTTACAAGCCACCGGAAGGCATGACGCTCAACGGCGTAGGCGTCGGCGGGGTCAAGGTCAAGTTGATTGCCAAAGTGGCCCCGAAGGACAACGGGTCCGTAGTCAGCTTCGACGTGCACCTCGGCGGTCCTGCGCTGTTCGGGCCAATCGGCATGGTCGTCGCCGCCGCTCTCAAAGGTGACATCCGCGAATCTCTGGACAATTTCGTCAGGGTGTTCACCCGTCCGGATCCTGGCATGAATGGGGATCGTGTCGTCCATCGCTGACCGCGTGGCCGAGCTCTTTCGTACCACCATTGGCATCGATCCGCCGGTCCGCATCCGCGCCTGGGATGGAAGTGAGGCCGGACCGGCCGACGGACCCGTTCTGGTCACTCGGTCGCGCCGCGCCTTGCGCCGATTGCTCTGGCGCCCAGGCGAACTCGGCCTGGCACGCGGGTATGTGACCCGCGACATCGACGTCGAAGGTGACCTCGCCGATGGTCTGCGACGGGCGTGGCGCCTGGCTCGCGCGCATCCGGGCGCCGCAATTTCAGCGCGCGGCTGCGCAACAGCGGCGTTGCACGCGCTGCGGCTGGGTGCATTGGGGCCGCCGCCGAGGGTCCCGGCCAGCGAGGCGCGGCTCTCCGGCCCACTGCACACACGGCGTCGCGATCGGGCTGTCATCGCGCACCACTATGACCTGTCCAACGAGTTCTACCTCGATGTCGGCTGTGGTTGGGGTTCGCTGGTACTGCATGCGGTCGAGCGCTATGGCGTGCGCGCCACCGGCATCACGTTGTCGGCCCAGCAGCGCGACTTCGTCGTCGCCCGCGCTACAGAGCGAGGCCTGTCCAACAGCATCGACGTTCGGTTGCAGGATTACCGTGACTTCGGTGACCTGCCGACATCACGAGACGCCTTCGACGCGGTCGCGTCCATCGAGATGGGAGAGCACGTCGGGGAGCAGTTCTACCCGAGCTATGCCGGAATTCTGTATCGCGCGTTGAAACCCGGGGCGTCGGTGTTGTTGCAGCAAATGTCTCGACGACCCGACGCGGCACCGGGCGGCGGGGCCTTCATCGAGGCCTACATCGCACCCGACATGCATATGCGCCCGCTCTGGCAGACGTTGCGCCACTTGCAGAACGCCGATTTCGAGATCCGCTCGGTCGAGGAGATGCGCCAGCATTATGCGCGCACCGCCCAGCACTGGATCGACACGCTGGAACAGCGCTTCGCTGAGTTCGTGGCATTGCTGGGCGAAGAGGTCGCCAGGGTGTGGCGGTTGTACCTAGTGGGCGGCATGCTCGCCTTCGAGGAGGGTCGCATGGGCGTAGATCAAATATTGGCCACCAAACCCCGGTGAGTTCCGGGATCGGGCCGAGTCGATACCTACGAAACCCCACCGACCAAGGAGGAACCTCGTGCCCACACGTCACGGCGCGCCGCTGGGCGCCCCCTGCTGGATCGATCTGACTACTTCCGAAGTTGACCGTGCCCAAGATTTCTACGGCACCGTCTTCGGTTGGACATTCGAGTCCGCCGGACCGGACTTCGGCGGGTACATCAACGCCGCCAAGGACGGTCAGCCAGTCGCCGGGCTGATGGCCAACAACCCCGACTGGCAGACCCCGGACAACTGGGCCACCTACTTCCACACCGCCGACATCAACGCGACAGTCTCCGCGATCACCGCTGCCGGCGGCTCGGGTTGCCTGGAACCCATGGAGATCCCCACCAAGGGCTACATGGCCATCGCGACGGACCCGTCTGGGGCGGCCTTCGGCCTGTGGCAGCCGCTGGAACACCATGGCTTCGAGGTGATCGGCGAGGCCGGCGCACCCGTATGGCACCAATTGACGACGCGCGGTTACCAGGCCGCCGTCGACTTTTACCGCGAGGTGCTCGGGTGGCGCACCGAGCAGGTCGGCGACACCGACGAATTCCGCTACACCACAGCGTGGTTTGGAGAACAGCAATTGCTCGGCGTGATGGATGGCACTGGCTTTCTGGCCGAGGACGTGCCCTCCCAGTGGAACACTTTCTTTGGCGCCGAAGATGTCGACAAGACACTGCAGGTGATTGCC
>JAVROG010000511.1:0-7364 GCA_032162865.1 Mycobacterium sp.
GACCCGAACAAGAATTCGCCGCCACCGGCAACCCAGCGGCGAAGTCCCCGCGCTGATTCGGTGGCCCAGCGGCCACCAGTTCGCCCGACCGATGAGTGCCGTCAGCGCCGGCACCGTGATGGTGCGCACCCCGAAGGTGTCAAGCAACAGGCCCATGCCAATGATGAACCCGGTCTGCACCATGATCGAGATGCTGCCGAACAACAAGCCGAACATCGAGGCGGCGAAGATGATCCCGGCCGAGGTGATGACACCCCCGGTGGAGCGGACGGCCCGAATGATGCCGGAGCGGACGCCGGATGCCGATTCTTCCCGGATCCGGGTGATCAACAGCAGGTTGTAGTCGGCGCCCACCGCGACCAGCATGATGATTTGCATTCGTAGACATTGTTGTGCAGGGCGACCATATCCACTCCCAGTCGAATATCAGGGCAAGACATAACACTTATCTGCCTCGATTTTTGGCCAAATTACTTTTCTCGGTGGTGTGTATGCGTGCGACCACGGGTTGGACATCGGAAAGGCGCTGAAGACGACGGCCCTAGCCGGCTGTTTCGTCGACGTCGGCGTAGGTCTTGGCAATGTGGGACAGGGCGGCGTATACCCGCATCAGTTCTTCCTGGGCCGCCGTATGCAAGTTCAGCATCGAGGCAGCTTCGTCATGGAAAGCCATCACGGCCTGCGCTGATACCTCCTCGGCACCGGCTGGAGCCAGCCCGGTCATCGACATCGAGGCATGGCTGCCCGTCTCGAGGCAATTGACGCCGATCTGGACCAACTGTGCACCTATATCGCCAACGACCGGGTGAAAAGTCATGGGTTGCATATGTGTACTCCCTCGTTTTTTGCAGTGCCGAGTTTCCCCCGCAGTGCGAAAACCGGCGACACTGCTAGTCGCGAAGATTGCGGCGAGTGCCGGTATCCTTCGCGTTGCATTTCGCGTTGTGTGTTGAGATCGAACCTAAGGCGCAGGCGGGAAAGGTGTCGCGCTTGTGGGCGATAGTCGGAGTAAGCGACGATTTCGCGGTTTTGCGCATTGTGCTCACCCGACGTGTGGGTTGGCGGGGCGAGACGAAAAAAGGTGCCTCGAGAACCCCCATAGAGACCTTAGAATTGTGGTGTTGTCCTGCACGAATGGAGCGCAGTTTGTGGCGGAGTCGCGCCGGCGCCCTTGGTCGTCGGACTGCACGAGATCACCTACACAGGAGCAGCACGCACATGGCAATGGATTCCATGTCCCACGATCCGGCCGCCGGCGACATCGGTTCACAGCTGGTCGACATCGGTAGCCAGGGCATCAACGCCGGCTCGACGGCGGCGATGTCGGTGTTGAGCGGGCTGATTCCCGCGGGCGGCGAAGAGGTTTCGATGCAAGCTGCAATGGCGTTTGCGCAGGAAGCCGCGACGATGCTGGCGTCGAACACGGCGGCACAGGAAGAACTGATGCGGACCGGCACGGCGTTGTCGGACATCGCCCGTATGTATGGCGATTCCGACGAAACCGCCGCCGGCGCGTTGATGTTCAGTGCAAATCCCATGTCCAGGCTCGGATCGGCTGCCGGATCGGGCGGGGGCGCCGGGTTGGGCGCAGCTGCGTTGCAGAGCGAACTTGGCGCGGCGGCCCGCAACCCGCTGGTAGGCAGCATGGTCGAAGCGCCGTCATCGCCGATGGCTGCGGCGGCCGCGAGCGCGGGGTCATCGGCGATGAGTGGCGGAGCGCCGCTTGGCAGCGGGATGGGCGCAGGCACGTCGGCCGGCGGCGCCGCCAAACCCAGCCTGGCGTCGGCCACGTCGCCCGCCGACGACCAAGACGACAAGCGACGCGAAGGCCAGGACGACGAGCAGGTCGGTCAGCGTCTGCTCTGACCGGTGTCCCTAGCGAATCGCTTGGGTGACCAGCAATAACCCCGGACCGTCCCCAGGGTTGGGCCGGTCTCCTACGCTAACGCTGACACTCGATCGTGAAGGAGCGATGTTTGTGACCGATGAGCCCGCTATGGCGACAATCCTGCGGCAGATGAAAGTCCCCGAGCGGATGACCGGCAGCCAAGCGCTGCGGGACTTTCTGCTCATCTATGTCGACGATGAAGACGCGATCGCGAACAACCCGGATCGACTCAAGCAGCTCAATGGCCTACTGCTCCTCTCCCAGCTAGAGGTCATCAACGCCCTCGGGGCGCTGGAAGAGAATGCCGTCATCCAGCAGAACAGGAGAACCCGGAAGCGCCGGTGGTTCTGAAGCGTCGCGGCACGGGCGCAATTCGGCGTCAACGTACCGTGAGGTGTGCGCTGGATCGTCGACGGGATGAACGTGATCGGCAGTCGCCCGGATGGCTGGTGGAAGAATCGCCAGCGCGCAATGGTCGCGCTGGTGGAAAGGCTTGACGAGTGGGCGTCCGCACCGGCAAGCACCGAAACCGACCATGTCACCGTGGTGTTCGAGCGTCCGCCGCCGGCTCCCATCCGCTCGTCGGTGATCGAGGTCGCGTATGCGCCCAAAGCGGCCGCCAATTCGGCCGACGACGAGATCGTCCGACTGGTGCAGGCAGATGTCCACCCCGGTGAAATTCGCGTCGTGACATCCGACAGGGCGCTGACCGAACGGGTCCGGAACCTCGGGGCGTCCGTATACCGGGCCGAAGCCTTTCGTGACCTGATCGATCCACGCGGCGCTAAACCCGGAGGGCACCATGCCGATTGACCAAACCCAGCCCCCCGGCGCTAACCGGCTGTGCGCGCTGGCGAATGTCGACATCCCGATCATCCAGGCGCCGATGACCTATATCGCCGGCGCACAATTGGCCGCGGCGGTATCCAACGCGGGTGCGCTGGGTATCATCGAGACCACCTCGGAGCAGGGCCGCGCCGATGTGCAACGAGTCCACGACCTCACCGATCGGCCGGTCGGGGCCAACATCGCGCTGCTCTTCAACCGCAACCCGGCAGTGGTGGACCTGTTGTCCGCCAACAATATTCGCTTCGTAACCACCTCGGCTGGCGACCCATCGCTATTCACCGCTCGGCTGCATGACGCGGGTATCACGGTGTTCCACGTGGTGGGCACGCTGGCGGCGGCCAAGAAAGCCGTCGACGCGGGTGTGGACGGCCTCGTGGTCGAAGGGGTCGAAGGAGGTGGGTTCAAGAACCGGTTCGGTGCATCGACCATGGTGCTGTTGCCGCTGGTGGCAGCACATGTCGACGTACCGATCGTGGCGGCCGGAGGCATCTGCGACGCGAGATCCATGGCCGCCGCGCTGGTCCTGGGTGCGGACGGCGTTCAGATGGGCACCCGGCTGCTCGCCTCGGCCGATTCGCCGGTGCATGGCAACCTTAAGCAAGCGGTCGTGCGTGCCGACGAGACGTCCACCGTGCTACTCCCCCTGGACGGCAGGCGGATGATGCGGGTGATCCGGACGCCGGCCGCTGACAAGCTGGACGCCTCAGCGTCTTTCGAGGAGGGCGGTGCCGCGTTGCAGAGGGTCCAGCGACTGTACTTCGACGGCGACATGGACGCCAGCGTCGCCAATACCGGTCAGGTGGCCGGCCGCATCGAGGACCTTCCGTCGGCCGCCGACATCATCACGCGCATGTGGGCCGGGTGCCGGCAGGTGCTGGTCGCCACCGCCGACCGACTGGCCTAGTTTGTGACCTCAAGCGTCCCCGCCACGTCCATGCGTTCGACAATTTTCGTATGCTCATTACCGGGAAATCCGCAAAATTGACATCGGGGCCGAGGTCATCCGGTTATTTATCCACTGCCAAGAAATTTGACAATATCTTCGGGGCTCAATGCTTGAACGAAATCTACTTGTGCAGAGTCGATTTCGCGCACAAGCTGACCTGGGCTGTCGCGAAAAAAACCGAAGTTAAGCATAATTTGGTCGTCGCGGAGAAATATTCGACACAAATGCAATATCAATCGTGAAATGGCTATTCCCGAATGCTCGTGGTGAGGCTAACATCACGGCATCACCTGCGTCGACCGCGCACCAACGGAGCAAACCATGACCGACAAGAAAAGGACGCTGGCGGTGCGGGTGGTTCTCGGCGTGCTGATGACGGTCGTGGGCGCATTCATGCTCGCCGGTTGCCCGGTCAGTGCCCAACCGCCGCTCGCGCCTCGCGCGGCGGTTGTGGTCGATGGGGTGCCCCGTTGAGCTCAGTTAAGAGCTAGGCGCCCAGCGCCGCGAGCGCCGCGTCGTAGTCGGGCTCCTGGGCGATCTCGGGCACCAGCTCCGTGTAGGTGACGTTGCCGTCCGCGCCGATTACCACGACGGCGCGGGCCAGCAGACCGGCCATCGGGCCGTCGGTGATGGTGACGCCGTAGTCCTCGCCGAAGCTGTCGCGGAAGGCCGAAGCTGTCGTCACGTTCTCGGTGCCCTCTGCTCCGCAGAATCGCTTCTGGGCGAACGGCAGGTCCTTGGAGACGCACACCACCGACGCGCCGCTGGCGCCAACGCGCTCGTTGAAGGTCCGCACGCTGGTTGCGCACACCGGCGTGTCCACCGACGGAAAGATGTTCAGCAGCACAGCCTTCCCGCCGAACTGCTCATTGCTGACCGGACCCAGATCGTCGCCGGTCAGAGTAAAAGCAGGGGCCGGGGATCCAACGGCGGGAAGGTCGCCGACTGTGTTGATCGCATTTCCGCGCAAGGTTATCTGTGCCATGCGCACAGTCTGCCAAGGAGCGGCGCGCGGTCCTTGATTGGGTCGGTCAGGCCTGGACTGACGAGGTCACCGGCCCGGCCCCAGGCATCGGCTCAGGCCGGTGAACCCCACAGACCGATTTGATATCAGCTACGACACGCTACTTCTGTTAACAGCAGTCACATTGTTAACTTCACGTGATGCAGGACTTGGCGGTGAATTTATGCCGGCGATCACGCCCTATTCCCCGGCGCGACGTATTGCGCTACGCCATCGCTATGTCGGCATTGCCGGGGTTGTATGTGGCATCGGCAAATGTCACCGTTCCTGCGGCGGCTGCCGCCCCTCCCAAACTGATCGACTTCGCCGCGCACCAGATTCCGGCGGACCGCATTCGGGCTGCTGGCTATGCCGGGGTCATCAACTACGTCTCGCTATCGCGTCCCGGTGCGTCCTTCGGAGCCAAGCCGATCACCCGGCCTTACGCCGAGCAGCTGACCGCTGCCGGGCTCATGATCGTCAGCAACTACCAATACGGCAAGCCAGGCGGGACAGCATCATCGGATTTCAAGCGCGGGTTCGACGGCGGCGTCGCCGATGCTCGCACCGCTTGGAAGCTGCATACCGCGGCGGGTGGCGGTCAGAGCGCCCCGATCTTCTTCACCATCGACGAGGACATAAATCATGACACCTGGAACACGTTGGCGCTAAAGTGGTTTCGCGGAATAAATTCGGTGCTGGGCGTGCAGCGCACCGGCGTCTACGGCGGTATCGACGTGTGCCACTGGGCCGCCGCAGACGGCGTCATCGGAAGTTCGCGCACCCCCGGCCACCGGTGGGCCTGGCAGACCAAGGCCTGGTCCCACGGTCAGGTCGACCCCGCCGCGGTGCTCTACCAACGCGTGGTAAGCACGGCGTCGAATCCAGGCCCGGAAGTCGGGGGACTCGAAGTCGACGTCAACGACGTCCTTGCCGAGGATTGCGGTCAGTGGAACCTACATCCCTGAGCCCGTGAACCCCTCGAATTCTTATCAGAAGTTCGCCATTGCCGCGTAGTCGCCGGCTGCGCCGACGCGGCCCATCGATCCAACCGTCTCATGTGGGCCCAGAGCGTGCACGAAACTGTTTGACCGTGAACTGGGCGGATTCAACTGGTCGTCGCAACACCTCGATGATGGAGGTGTTGATGGGCAGGCCAGCGGAATGGATGAAGGAGTTGACGGGTCGTTCGCCGATGAAGTCGCCGGGGGCACCGTCGCATCGCCGCGAGATCCAGCGGCAGTTCTGGACCGAGATCGCCACGGGGTCGCTTTCCGAGGAATGCGCGCACATCGTTGGCGTGTCGCCGGCGGTCGGGACGCGGTGGTTCCGTCACGGTGGCGGTATGCCACCTTTTTCCTTGAAACCGTTGTCGGAGCGGTACTTGTCGTTCGCCGAGCGCGAGGAGATCGCGTTGCGGCGGGCGCAAGGCGCCAGCATGAGACAGATCGCCCGCGAGTTGAGCCGCGCTGCATCGACGATCTCGCGGGAGCTTCGCCGCAACGCCGCCACCCGTAGCGGCACATTGGTCTACCGTGCCTCGATTGCCCAATGGAAGGCCGAACTCGTTGCTCAGCGCCCGAAGACGGCCAAGCTTGTCGCCAATCCTGAACTGCGAGAGTACGTTCAGCAACGACTGTGCGGCCAGATAAGTCGTCGTGACGGCACGGCTGTGGCGGGCCCTGCGGCGGGACCATGGACGGGCCGCAACAAGCCCCATCGTGGTGACCGGCAATGGGTGAGGGCATGGAGCCCTGAGCAGATCGCAGCACGTCTGAAGATCGACTTCCCCGATGATGAGTCCATGAGGATCAGCCATGAAGCGATCTACCAGGCGCTCTACATCCAGGGTCGTGGTGCGCTCAAACGCGAGCTGATCTTGTGCCTTCGCACCGGCCGCGCCTTGCGGGCACCGAGGGCCAGAGCCAGGCGCAAGGCGTGGGCTCACGTCACGCCCGAGGCACTTATCAGTGAGCGTCCGGCCGAAGCCGAGGACCGTGCCGTTCCAGGGCATTGGGAAGGAGACTTACTGATCGGGCTGGAACGCTCGGCGATCGGCACGCTGGTCGAACGCGCGACCCGTTTCACGATGCTGGTTCACCTGCCTCGCGAGCAGGGCTACCGGCACGGGCACAGCGTCAAGAACGGGCCTGCGCTGGCCGGCTACGGGGCGATCACGATGAAGAATGCCCTGGCGGCCACGATGAGCACTCTGCCCCAGCAGCTGAAGCGCTCAGTGACCTGGGACCGTGGCAAAGAACTATCTGCCCACGCCGCATTCAAGGTCGAGACCGGAATCCCAGTCTTCTTCGCCGACCCGCATCACCGTGGCAGCGCGGTACCAACGAGAACACGAATGGGCTTCTCCGGCAGTACTTTCCGAAAGGAACGGACCTGTCACGATGGGACGTCGATGACCTCGAAGCAGTCGCTCACGCACTCAACACCCGACCCCGTAAGACCCTCGGATGGAAGACCCCCGCCGAAGCCCTCAACGACCACCTATTATTACTCGAACAACCCGGTGTTGCGACCACCGATTGAATCCGCCCAGTTCACGTCTTGGGCGTTCACCGACCGCGCCAAGCGCTCCGGGCTGGTGCCGTCGATGGGGTCGATCGGTGATTGCTATGACAACGCGATGATTGAATCCTTCTGGGGCAGAATGCAAACCGAGC
>JAVROG010000512.1:0-3434 GCA_032162865.1 Mycobacterium sp.
CGATGACGATGGCGTCCCCGGCGCCCAGCGCGTCGATCAACGCAAGAGGGTCGCGCGCCAAAGTCTCTTGATCGGGGTCGCGGTCCGGGATACCACTCGGGTGATAGCCGCGCATGAACGGGCTGACCGCCCGGTACCCTTTGGCGGCGATGCGTGGCCGCAGGTCGTCCCAGGAATGCGCGGTGTCCGGGAATCCGTGCAGCATCAGCACCAGCGGACCGGTGCCTTCTTCGAGATAGGCGAACCGCAGTCCGTTCGCATCCACGAATTGGATCTCATCGGCCATGCCGGGGACGCTACGCCACGCGCCGGGATCTGGACAGGCTTCCGAGCGACCAGGTTGGCCGCATCAATCTCGGGCTTGGACCGAAACCAGCTGCAGCCAAATGATTTTCAGCTGTGCGCGCAGCGGTCAGCGCAGCCAAGAACCCATCAGCTCACATCACCGAACCGCCGTTAACGCCGAGCACCTGGCCGGTGATGAAACCCGCCTCCGGCGAACACAGAAAGCCCACCGCAGCGGCGATGTCGTCGCCAGAACCCATGCGGCCTATCGGAATGAGCTTCGCCATTTGCTCGGCGGAACCGAGTCTGCCCTCGGCTTGCCACTGGCGTGACATGGGCGTATCGATCGACGAAGGCGGGACGTTATTGACCGTGACCCCGCTTGACGCATACTCCCTGGCAAGTGATTTGGTGAGTGTGATGACGGCACCCTTGGCTGCGGCGTAATGCGCCATATTGGCCGAACCGCGTTGCGCACTCGACGAAGAGACCATCACGATCCGGCCCCACCCTGCGGCGACCATGTCCGGCAGCGCGACCTGACAGCAGTGAAACGTTCCGGTCAGGTTGATATCGATGATCTCTGCCCACGACTTGACGGTGATGTCGGCGAAACGCGAGAAGGCCGCCCTTCCAGCGCTTGTGACCAAAACAGCGACCGGGCCGAGTTCGGCTCGCACCGTGGCGAACGCGTCCTCGACGCTGGGCCGTTTGCTCACATCCACCTCGACGCCGATCGCGGCGACACCCGCCCCGCCCAGGTCGCCGGCGACTCGACGTGCCGCGTCAGCGTTGATGTCGAGCACGGCCACTTTGTGCCCGCGGCGGCCAAGCTCATGACAAGTGGCTTCCCCCATTCCCGACGCACCACCGGTCACCACCGCCACGCGGTTTTGCTGCACCGACAAGCTGTTACCTCCTCAGGAGTTTTCGGAGCTGTTCGTGGTCAAGTCCTGCACATGCTGGCGGTAGACGACTTTTCCGGCACCCGCCCAATTGCCTTCGGGCACTTCGTGGATCAGGGTCCACACGTGGTAGGCACGCGGACCCGCCGGCTCGATGCCGGCCGCCGCGCAGACCGCCGCATGCACATCGGCTGCCAGTTGTTCCTTGCCTTCTTTCGACAATGCCCCGCCGAATGCCGTCACATCGACACGGAAGCGCGGCTCGCCGGACTGACGACCACCCACCAATTGCGCCGCCGGATCAATCGCGTGCAGGTAGACCACGGTGTTGTCCCGCATGAACGCGCTGTCCGGCACACGTTCGGCGCGCAGCAGCACCGTCACCAGGTTGTCGGCCAACGTGCGTAACGCCTCGTCGTGCAGCGAACCTCGCACGAACGTCAGATCGATCATCGGCATGACGGATCCGCATTCAACCACATCCTGCGAGCGTAACCGCACCGCACTTCTGCGACACTGCCGGCGATGCCGCTGTGTCGGTGGGCTTTCGCGCTCCGCTACCACTGACGCGTGACGGCCAAACGGGACTGGTCCCGAACCTGAACCCGGTTCGGAACCAGTCCGCGCTCGTGAGCCGTCAAATTCGGTCGGCGTCAGCACCCTTGTAGTAGCGGGTCAAAAATCCAATCGCACCGATTGCCGCAGCCACGCCGAAGACAGCCGAGAACACGACGTTGACGGCCATTCCTCCGGCGAACCACCCGAACGTCATTGAGATGTAGAGCATCCAAAGCAGCCGGAAGAAGGACCCGGCTGCCAGTACGGCCAGGCTGATCCCGATCCACAGGCTCCGCTGCCGGTCGACTCGGTTGATCTGCTGTTCGATGCTGGCGGGGACGATGTTCATGTGCAGTGTTCCTTTCGTGGGGCGCCGACTCGTGGCGTCGTCGTTGCACCGAGTACAGACCCGCCGGGCGGCTACCGATCCCATATTTCGGCCGCCGCGGCCCCACGACGGCTCAGATCCGCTGCAGCTCGATCACCGGGATGACTCGGTCGGTCTTGGACTGGTAGCCGCCAAACCCCGGCGCCTGCTGGACAATTCGCGGGTAGACGGCGTCGCGCTCGTCGTCGGCCAATTCCCGGGCCCGCACGTCATACGCGTCGGTGCCGATCTCGATGTGCGCGTCCGGGTGAGTTCGCAGGTTGTGCAGCCACGCGGGGTCCACGTCGGCACCAGCGTAGGAGCCGACGATCAGCAGTTTGCCATCGAAGTCGAACGTCATCACCGGATTGACGCGCTCCTTGCCGGACTTGGCGCCGGTGGTATGCAGAAGTAGCAGGGTGGCACCTTCGAAGGGGCCGCCTACCTTTCCGCCGTTGGCACGAAACTCATCGATGATTTCGGAATTTCCAGAAACGTCGGGCTCCTCAGCCATGTCCGCTCACTCCTGTCTGCGTTGCGTTGTTCATCTCAGCCTGGAACATCCGGTACCGATCGGCGCGCCCGGGTCTGCGCCGTGCGATCAGCCAACCGGCAGCGAGCAGGACAAACCACGCGGGGAACCACGCCAGAGCGACCGCGGTTTCGGCTTCGGTGGACAGCGTCCAGATCACGAAAACGAAGAACACCAGGATCGCTCCGCACATCACCACGCCACCGGGCATCTTGTAGATCGAGTCGGCATGCCGGCGGGCATGGCGGCGACGGTAGACGAGGTAACTGACCACGATCATCGCCCAGACGAACATGAAAAGCAGTGATGCGACGGTCGTGATGACGGTGAAGACGCCAATCACTGAACCGCCCAGGTAGAGCAGCGGAACCGAGATCAACAGCAGCGGAGCGGTCAGCAACACGGCAAACGCCGGCACGCCGCCACGGTTGAGCCGGCCGAACAGCGACGGGGCACTGCCCTCGTCGGCCAGACCGAACAGCATCCGCCCGGTGGAAAACACCCCGGAATTGGCCGAGGACGCCGCTGAGGTGATCACGACAAAGTTTACGATCGACGCTGCGGCGCCAAGTCCGGCCAGAGCGAACATGGTCACGAAGGGGGACTCGCCACTGGCGAAATGCCGCCACGGCACGACAGCCAGTATCGCCAGCAGCGCGACGATGTAGAAGATCGCGACACGCATCGGAACGGCATTGATCGCGCGGGGGAGGGTTTGGCGGGGATTCGCCGTCTCGGCCGCAGCGGTGCCGACGAGTTCCACACCGACGAAGGCGAAGAACGCGAT
>JAVROG010000513.1:0-4139 GCA_032162865.1 Mycobacterium sp.
CCGCTCCGCCAGATCACCGGCGAGGCCGAATTCAACGAGGTGTTTCTCACCGACGTCCGGGTGCCCGACGCCAATCGGCTGGGTCCCGAGGGCGGCGGCTGGCGGGTGGCCAACACCACGCTGAACAACGAGCGGGTCGCAATCGGCACTCGCTCCGGTGTTCCGCGCGAAGGTGGCCACATCGGCAAGGTCACCCGAGCCTGGCGTGACGAGCCCGCGCTGCGTAACCCGGCGATGCACGACGAATTAATGCGGTTGTGGGTCGACGCGGAAGTCTTCCGGCTGAGTGGTGAACGGCTGCGCCAGCAGGCGGTCGCGGGTCAACCCGGCCCCGAAGGCGCAGGTATGAAGGTGATCTTCGCCCAACTGGCTCAAGCGATCTCGGGTTTCGAGATCGAGCTGCACGGCGAAGCGGGGCTGTGCTACGACGACTGGACCCTGCGCAGACCCGAAGTGGTCGACCTGACCGGTCGCGGCCCCGGCTACCGCTACCTGCGGGCAAAGGGCAACTCGATCGAGGGTGGCACCTCGGAGATCCTGCGCAACGTCATCTCCGAGCGGGTGCTGGGCCTTCCCGGCGAACACCGGGTCGATAAGACCGTCGCCTGGAAGGACCTGCCCCGATGAGCACCGCCGACCTGCTGTACTCCGACACCGAGGAGGCGTTGCGCGACAGCGTCCGGCAATTGTTCGCCGACCGGTGTCCACCGGAATCGGTCGCCAAGGCTTATGACTCGCCGCCGCAAGACTTTTCGGCAGTCTGGCGCACGCTCGCCGCAGAACTCGGCGTCGCGGGCCTGTTGGTGCCCGAGTCACTCGGCGGCGCTGGTGCGACTGCCCGCGAAGCCGCCATTGTCATGGAGGAGATTGGCCGGGCAGTCGCGCCGGTGCCGTTTCTGTCCAGCGCGGTGCTCGCGACGGTGGCGCTGCTGCGTGCCAGCGCAACGGACACCGAGACGCTCTCGGCGCTTGCTCAGGGCGCGGCTACCGCGGCGCTCGCGGTCCCGCTGTCCACCGCTCCGTGGGATCGGGTCACGGGTGTGAGCAATAGTAACGGGTTGACCGGGCTGGTCAGCAGCGTTGCGGGCGCCGCCGAGGCCGATGTGCTGGTGGTGCCGGTTGCGGGTCCGGATGGGCTGGAACTGCATACCGTTCCGCGCGACTCGGCCGGTGTGGAAGTGTCACCGCTGCTGGCCTTGGATATGACGAGACCCCTTGCCGATGTCCGCTTCTCGGGCGTGGCTTCCTCGTGGATCGGTGCCGACACGGGTGCGGTGGCCGCGGCGCTCGAGGCGGGTGCGGCGTTGCTGGCCTCGGAGCAACTCGGGCTGGCGCAGTGGTGTTTCGACACCACGCTTGCATATACCAAGGAGCGCAAGCAGTTCGGCCGCGCGATCGGCTCATACCAGGCGATCAAGCACCGGCTGACCGATTTGTGGCTGGAGGTCGGTTCCGCGGCGGCAGCAGCCCGCTACGCGGCTGACACCAGTTCTCGCGGCGATGAGGACGCCCCCATCGCGGCGTCCGTCGCGCAGGCCTACTGCAGCGGAACGGCCGTGCGCGCCGCCGAGGAATGTGTGCAGCTACACGGCGGCATCGGCATGACGTGGGAATATCCCGCCCATCTGTTCCTCAAGCGCGCCAAGAGCGACCAATTGGCCCTCGGCACCCCATACCGGCACCGGTCCCGGCTTGCGGAGTTGGTCGACCTGCCGGTCAGCTAGCTGGGCAGCGCCTCGCCGAAGGTCTCCGTCATGGCCGCCCAGTGCCGCTCGTCGGCGGCTGCGTCGTACGGCGGGTTGTCCGGCACCGCGAAGCCGTGACCGGCCTGGTACCACTCAATGCGGTGCTGCACGCCGGCCGCAGTCAGCGCCTTCGCGAGTTGTTCGGCCTGGTCGACCGTGAATGACTGGTCGTTCTCGGCGCCACCGACATACACGAACGCGTTCATCTTGTCGGCCAGGAGGTGCGGGCTGTGCTCGTTGTCGGTGACCAGCCCGCCGCCGTGGAACGACGCTGCGGCGGCGACGCGGTCCGGAAGGCGGCCGGCCAGCAACACCGAGATTCGGCCGCCCATGCAGTAGCCGCACACACCGAAGCGGTCGCCGGTGACCTCGGGACGGCCGGTCAGGTAGTCGAAGAGCGCATCGGCGTCGCGGGTGATCCGATCCGGCGTGAGGGTGCCGATCATGAACATGATGCGTGCGCGCTCGTCGGCGTCGCCGAACGCGTTCGCCATGTCGAATGGTTTCCAGTCACCCTCGCGGTAATACACGTCGGGAAGCAGCACGGCGTAACCGAATCCAGCCAGCTTGGCCGCCATCTGGTCGAATGTCTCGCGCGCACCGCCGGCGTCGGGGAACATCACCACACCAGGCCAGGGACCCGTGCCGGTCGTGGCGTCGTCGGGGGTGAAGAGCGCGACGTTGCAAGTGCCGTCGGGAGTTGTGACACTGTCGGTGATTTTCGGCATGGCACCCGTTTTACTCCTGATCTCTGGAAGTAAGCTGGCCGCGTGCCAATTGCGACACCGTATGAGGACCTGCTGCGTCGGGTGCTCGCGACAGGCCTCGCCAAATCCGACCGCACCGGTACCGGTACCCGAAGCCTGTTCGGCCAGCAGATCAGGTACGACCTGTCGGCTGGTTTTCCGCTGCTCACCACCAAGAGGGTGCATCTCAAGTCGGTAATATACGAGTTGCTGTGGTTCCTGCGTGGCGACTCCAACGTTACTTGGCTGCGGGAGCACGGCGTCACTATTTGGGATGAATGGGCAAGTGAGACAGGAGATCTCGGGCCGATCTATGGTGTGCAGTGGCGATCCTGGCCGACCCCGAGCGGGGAGCACATCGACCAGATCAGCGCCGCGTTGGATTTGCTGCGTACCGACCCGGATTCGCGGCGAATCATCGTGTCGGCGTGGAACGTCGGCGAGATTCCGCGGATGGCGCTGCCGCCGTGTCATGCGTTCTTCCAGTTCTACGTCGCCGATGGCCGGCTGAGCTGCCAGCTTTACCAGCGCAGCGCCGACCTGTTCCTCGGGGTGCCGTTCAACATCGCCAGTTACGCGCTGCTCACGCACATGATGGCCGCCCAGGCCGACCTCGCGGTCGGGGAATTCGTCTGGACCGGCGGCGACTGCCACATTTACGATAACCACGTCGAGCAGGTCGAGCTGCAGCTCACTCGCGAGCCCCGGCCGTATCCCAAACTTGTTCTTAAGAACCGGGATTCGATCTTCGACTACATCTACGACGACGTCGTGGTGGAGAATTACGACCCGCACCCCCCGATCAAAGCCCCCGTAGCTGTATGACGCCGATGCTTGAGGTCGGCTTGGTGTGGGCTCAGTCGACGTCCGGTGTGATCGGCCGCGGCGGTGACATTCCCTGGCGGGTGCCCGAGGATCTGGCCCATTTCAAGCGGGTCACCATGGGGCACACAGTCGTCATGGGCCGGCGCACCTGGGAGTCATTGCCACCCGGGGTCCGGCCGCTGCCCGGACGGCGAAATCTCGTACTGAGCCGTCAGGCTGACTTCGTGGCAGACGGAGCGGAGGTAGTCGGATCGCTGGCGCAGGCCCTGACAGAGCCGGGCACCTGGGTGATCGGTGGCGGGGAGATCTACGCGCTGGCGTTGCCGCAGGCCACTCGCTGTGAGGTTACCGAAGTCGACATCGACATACCGCGAGATGACGACGACGCGCTGGCCCCGGTGCTCGACGAGAGCTGGCAGGGCGAGACGGAGGAGTGGCAGGTCAGTCGTTCCGGGCTGCGCTACCGGTTTCACAGCTACCACCGCCCGTGAGCACCATGACAGCCGCGCAGGCTCGCCGCGTGGCGGTCGCCGCGCAGGGCTTCGCCGAACAGAAACCCTCCGGTGCAATCACCCGCGCTCACCTCAAGCGACTGATCTCCCGAATCCAGGTGCTGCAGCTGGATTCGGTGTCGGTGGCAGTGCGCGCCCACTATGCGCCGGTGTTCAGCCGGCTCGGGCCCTACGACCGCGATGTGCTGGACCGCGCGGCGTGGGGTACGCCGAGGACGCGGTTATTCGCCGAGTACTGGGCCCATGAGGCGGCGTTGATGGCCGTCGACGATTGGCCGCTGCTGCGCTGGCGCATGCGCCAGTACCGGCAC
>JAVROG010000514.1:0-3939 GCA_032162865.1 Mycobacterium sp.
GCGCACCATCACGGTGCCGGCGCTGACGGCACTCATCGGTCGGGCGAACTGGTGGCCGCTGGGCCACCGAATCAGCGCGGGGACTTCGCCGCTGGGTTGCCGGTGGCGGCGAATTCTTGTTCGGGTCGCCCCGTGGTCCCGTAGCGCAGCCCGACGGTGACCGCACCGGTGGCTGCCAGCGCCGCCAGATACCGTTGCCCTGTCGCCCTCGAAATCCCGATCGCCGCCGCCACCTCCGCCGCAGACATCGGTGCCTGCGCAGATTGCAACGCCTGCAGCACAAGCTTTTTGGTAGGAGAAGCCACCGCGGTAGGAGACTGCGCCGGAACGATCCTGGGACGCAGCGCATCCAGCGCGGCGTCCACGTCGGTGGCGCTGAGGGAAGGGCTCGACAGTATCTTGCGGTAACGGGCGTAACCCGACAAGCGGGCGGCCAGTTCGGTGGTCGCGAACGGCTTGACCAGATAGCTGACGGCACCGGCGGCCACGGCAGCGCGGATTGTCTCGGCCTCGGTGGCCGCGGTCAGAACCATGGTGTCACTGCGTAATTCGCGCACCAGGTCGACGCCGGAGCCGTCCGGCAGGTAGACGTCCACCAGCGCCAGGTCGACGGGGTCGGCGTCGCGCGCGGCCGCCAGAGTGTTGACGGTGCCCGCCACCGCGAAACCCGGCATCGCGTCGACAATTCCGGCGTGCATGTTGGCGACGCGGAAGTCGTCGTCGACCACCAGCACGGTCAGGTCTGAGCTGCCCATTACTCCTCCTCGGTCATCACACCCGGCAGTCGGGCGATGAACTCAGCGCCCGACAGCCCCTGCTCCGCAGCCGGATTGCCCGAACTCGAAAGCCAAAGCTCACCACCAAGGGAACGGCTGATCTGGCGTGACAAGGCAAGCCCAATCCCGCGCCCGCCCGGTATTCCAGAGTCCGGTTTAGTCGAGGTGCCCTCGGTGAACAGCATCTCGACAAAGTCGGATGCCACGCCGTCGCCACTGTCGGCAACCGTGACGTGCAGCGTCGAACCCTCCTGCAGCAGCTCGACTTCCACGGCTTTGGCGGCGTTCTCGCCCGCTCGCGCGGCATCGATCGCGTTGTCGATCAGGTTGCCCACCACGGTCGTCACGTCCACCGGCAATTCGAGCCTGCCGGATACCCAGGTGTTTTCGCCGATCTTCAGCGTCACACCGGCTTCGCGGGCAGCGGCGGCCTTGGCCGCCAGGAATGCCTGCAGGTGTGTGTCACCGATGGAATCGATGCCGGGCACCGCCGATCCAAGCGGCCCGGTGCCGAGCAGCTCCTCGAGATACTGCAACCCCTCCTCGACGTGGCCGGTGTGCAACAGCCCATTCAGTAAATGCATACGGTTGGCGAACTCGTGGCGTTGCGCCCGTAACGCCGTGCTCATCACCTGAACGGCGTCGAGTTGCCGGGTCAACGACTCGACATCGGTGCGGTCTCGCACCACCAACGCGGTGCCCAGCTCGCGAGCGTCGCGCTGCACTTTCCGCGCCGACACCACGACGATCCGATGACCCACATTGGCCAGCACGGGAGCGGAGTCCGCGGCCGTGAACACGTCGAGAACTCGTGGAGTCAAACCGATTTCGTCGATACGGCCGCCGAGCTCGGTGCCGATCTCGAGCAGTCGGCACGCTTCGTCGTTGACGAAGGTGATGCGCCCGGTCTGATCTGCTGCAAGCACACCTTCGCCGATTCCATGCAGCACCGCCGCCTGGGTGCGAACCAGCTCTGCCATCTCGGCCGGCCGCAACCCCAGGGTCAACCCCCGCCACCGCCGCGCCAGCGCCACCGAGCCGACCACACCAATCAGCAGCGCAGCGCCACCCAACGGGGCCAGCACACGCAGGTTCTTGGAGAATTGCTCGTCAAATTCTTTGGTGGAAATGCCGACGCTGACCATGCCCAGCACCCGATTCGTACCGGGTTCCAGCACAGGCACTTTGGCGACGATCGACCGCCCCAGGGTGCCGGATTCATGCAGCACCTCCTCGTGCCCGGACAACGCCTGGGAGGGATCGGTACTGACCCTGCGGCCCAGCTCGTCGCGATGGGGATGCGCAAGCCGGATGCCCTGCGTGTTGGTGATGACGACGAACAACACATGGGTGCGCTGCTCGACCCGAGAGGCGACGCTTTGCAGCGGACCGGTGGCCAGCTCATTGTCCAATGCGGGACTCGAGGTGATCGTTGTGTCGTCGTAGCGCGCGATGTTGTTCAACACGGTCGGGGAGGATGCCACGACGCGGGCGATATCCATGGCGTGAACACCGTATTGCAGGTCGAGGCGGCGGCGGTTGAACTCGGCGAACAGCACAAACGCGACGATCAGCGTGAGTGTGACCAACACCAGTTGCAGCAGCAGCACCCGGCTGGCGAGCCGCAAGTCGATGCGACCCCTGTTGGGCATGAGGGGACATTACCACGCCCGATGAGCAGAATGCGCAAAACTCGGGTGGGCGGATCTACGCCGCTAGGTCACCGATACCATCAGCCCATGCGCGACTCGAAGATCCTGATTACCGGCGTGACTGGCCAGGTCGCCACCCCGGTTGCCCTTGCGTTGGCGGCCGACAACGAGGTGTGGGGCATCGCCCGGTTCACCGATGCCGCCGCCCGCACCTCTCTCGAGCAGGCCGGCATTCGGTGCGAGGTGGTCAACCTGGCTGCCGGCGACTTCACCGGCCTGCCAACCGATTTCGATTACGTCCTCAACCTGGCGGTGGCCAAAAGCGGAAAATGGGATAAGGATCTTGCGGCCAACGCCGAGTCGGTCGGCCTGCTGATGGCCCATTGTCGCGGCTCGAAAGCTTTCCTGCACTGCTCGTCCGCGGCCGTCTACGACCCGCCGGGTGACGAAGTGCGCACCGAGCGCGCCGCTCTCGGCGACAACCACAAACCGTTGTTTCCCACTTATTCGATCTCCAAGATCGCCGGCGAGACAGTGGCTCGGACGATGGCGCGCGCGCTGGAGGTGCCCACGACCATCGCCCGTCTCAACGTTCCCTATGGCGACAACGGGGGCTGGCCGTTCTACCACATGGAGATGATGCTGGGCGGCATCCCGATCCCGGTCCCGCCCGGCGAGCCAGCCCGCTATAACCCGATCCATCAGGATGACATCATCGCCACCCTTCCGAAACTCCTTGCGGTGGCATCGGTTCCGGCGACAACGGTCAATTGGGGCGGCGACCAGATCGTCAGCATCCAGGAATGGTGCACCTATCTCGGCACGCTGATCGGCCGAGAGCCGACCTTCAGCGAGAGCCCACAGGCGCTGCGCGGCAATCCCGTCGACGTGGCGCGGCTCCACGAACTCATCGGTGGCGGCAGCACCGTGGATTGGCAGGACGGGCTACGCCGACTGGCGACGAAATTCCACCCCGAGTTGGTGCATGCGTAACCGCGTCTCACAGATGCGTCAGTAGTCGTTCGGCGAACACATCGGGGTGTTCCCGGTGCATGAAGTGCCCGCCGGGGACCTCCTCGACGGTGTACTGGCTGTCGAACATCCGCGCGGCGAAGCGATAGTCCGGGGGTGAAACGATGGGATCATCGAGCCCGGCGAAGACGACCGTGGGCACGGTGATGTGCGCCTTCAGCGACGCCGAGGGGACAGGGGAGAGCTTCCGGTAGTAGCCGAACGCGGCGTTCAGACTCGCCGGGTTCGAGAAGCTCGCGCGAACTTCGTCGAATTCGCTCGGATCGGGGTTCCAGGTAGGCGACCAGCGCCGATAGATCGCCGGAAGCGCCGCAAAGTCATTGCGAGCGAAGCGGTTCGGCGCACCCGGGAGCTTATATGCGGCAAAGTGACGGACGCCCCAGATCTTCTTCAGCGACGGTTTGAGAGCCGCCGGGTGCGGGATACCGATCGCGATTAATTTCTGCACCCGGTCGGGGCCGAGTGCGGCGGCACCATAG